>JAKMFG010000274.1 GCA_022425565.1 Alphaproteobacteria bacterium | reverse complement strand
GATTCTGACACCCGAAAACGTACAAAACAAGGGTGCATGTATCACCGTTTGTATCACCGCAGCTGGTTCGCGGGTCGCAAAACGTACGCGATGCGGCGGCCTAAGACAAACGAAGATGTGGGTCGCTGCGGTGGCCGGGATTAACCTGAAGCTGGTCTTCCTTCACTCCCCGCACCCTGCTGCCAGACCGTCGCGGATCTGCAGCCAGCGGTCGCGGTAGATGAACAGGTCCTTGCCGTCCGGCCCAGAGGGTTCTGCCGCCGCCGCGGCCCTGTCCAGACCCGCCGCCAGGCATCTGTCGCCGATCTTCTCCGACGTCGCCAGCGCGGTGACCGCCTCGCGGTCCAGCACCACGCCGAGGACTCGCCAGTCGCGCCCGCCATTAATCCCGGCGCCAATCTCGGTGCCGAGCATGTTCTGCATTATCACAATCTTGCCGACGCAGCAGGCGGCACAATTCTCCAGCTCGCGATAGGGAAGCCAAGAGCTGTAGAGCGGCGGGTTTGCCGTCGCCAGCATCTCGGCGCGCTGCGCCTCTTCATCCTTGCCCTCGAACAGCATCGCGTTTGCCGCCGCGCGCCAGTCGGTCTCGTCCAGCGGGTTCACCAGGCGGAAGGGCGTCGCGTTGCGCATATAGATGCCGTTGCCGTTTTCCGAGAAACGGTCCCACTTGGCGTGGCCGTCATTGCAGCGGTCGCCTGCCGGCTGGACAAAGCCGGAGCCGACCATGCCCGATCCTGTCTCGACCAGCACAAGAAGGTAGGAGAACCAGCCGCTGCCGCCGTAATTCAGCTCGATGGAGAGCGGCCAGTGCCGTAGCGCAGCATCGGGGAACGCCCCGCCGGTATAGTGGATAATCATCCGGTACTGTTCGGTTTCGACGTGTGCGACCGGGTAGGGGGCGCCGTCATGGCTCGCCCCCTCGCGCGTGTCGAATGTGGCGGTTCCGGCCAGGCAGTCGTCAGCCGGCACGCCGGTATCCGTGTTCAGGATGGTCTGGATGCAGTCCGGCGAGGGCGCCAGCAGGTCATGCCCGTCATGGGCGGCCGCCGGTCCGGCAAAGCCGCCGCCAAGCAGCAGCGCGACAATCATGGTAAGCACATGTTTCATAGATCGACCCTGCCTTCCGGAACGCAACATACCAAGCCTCGGCCCGTAATGTGGCGGTTTTTCGTCGAAATTGGCGGGACATGCCAGCTGCCCCATACTAGGCTTGGATCACAACAAATCGAGACCGGGGCAATCATGTCGAACAATTATGAAACGGTACTGCGGCGCTATATGGAGGCGCTGGGCGCCAGCGACTACGCGACCATCAAATCGCTGTTTGCCGAGGACGGCACCGTCACCTCGCCCTTTCTTGGGCTGATGCCGGCGCGCGACTTCTTCGACAGGCTTGGCGTGGCGACCAAGGGCAATGTCATCACCCCGATCGATGTGTTCCTGCCGAGCGGCGACCAGCAGCATGCGGTGGCCTATTTCCGTTATGACTGGACGGTGAATGACGGCACGCTGATCACCTTCAACGTGATGGATCTGTTCGAATTCCAGCCCGGCACCGACAAGGTCGGCGCGCTGATCCTGATCTATGACACGCACCCGATCCGGCAGACTGCCGGCAACAAATATGAAAGTTGAGTGCGGGGGCGGCCCGGGCCAGTGATGGCCATGCCGTGGGCTAGTCCAGATGCTGTGACTTGCCCTCGATCACCTGCGTGGCCCGATAGATGAACTGGCTGATGCTGCGATAGGCATCATTCACGCCGGGGCCGAACAGCATCTCCAGAAGCGGCGTGCCAGAGATCAGCCCGACGATCCAGTTCAGCGGTGTCACCACGACAAAGACCAGCAGCACGCCGATCGCCACATATTGCAGTGGTTTCGGCAGGTCCCAAATGTTCATCTCGCGTTTCATCATCGCCTGATCATCCCCCAACACCTAAAAACGGCCGAACATTAGCCGGTGGGCCGCCTCGGCGATACCCGGCCAATATCCTTTTGGTGGTGCAAAAAATGCATCACAACTGCTTAAAAATAGCGGTTTTACGAAGCGATTTAGGACAGTAGAACTTACTTATCCAGACGCCGACTGGCACGAACGGCAAACACAGAAGCCCCCGGCGCGATTCCTCCGCGCGTTTGGGGGCTTCTTTCTGGCTGATTTGCAAGGGATGATGACGACATATGAGCCTCACAGCTGTAGGAACCCTGTTTCCCGCCATCCCGCTGGCCATCGTGGCGCTCAATTTCCGCTATACGAGCCTTGCCGGACTGATGCGGCAGATTACCTCGCAACTTGAGGCAAGCACGCCGAACGGACCGGGACAAGCCGTCCTGATCGACGAGCTCTCGGTCATGAAGACAAGAATGACATTGGTGAAATATGCGCTTTTCCTGTGCGGGGTCGCCTTCATTTTCAATCTGGCGGCGCTCTATCTCGGCTATTTCTCGCTCAGCGGGCTGGAACCTGTGATGATGGCACTGACCATCCTGTCGATGGTTGGCAGGATTTCGTGCTTCTGTGTGGAAACTGTGCTGTCGACAAAGGCGCTGAACCTTCACATTTCAGGTGTCTTGCAGCGGGATGCCAGCGGCCGGGACGGTCGGGCATAGCGGGTCAGGGTGTGACGATACTGAACCACATGTCGAAGCTGTCATGAAGGTCCAGCCATCTCTGGAACATGTCTATATCGCCTTCAATGACGGCGCCGGCGGCCTCGGCCTCGGCCGGGGACATCTCGCCGGCGGCAAGCTGTTCCAGCAAGGTGACGCTGATTGATATGCTCGCGTCCGCGCTTTCATGAAGCGTGCCCGGCCGGGCGAATTCGCTCTGGCGCGCAACCGACAGGCCAAGCTTCTGACCATCAATTGTGAAATTGAGTGAAAGGGACACGCCGCGCGCCCGGTCGGGATTGAGTCGTAGCGCAAAGGCATCAAACCAGTCCTGAACAGGCAATGTCGCCGCCAGATCCGCATTGCGCCCGCCCGCCATGGGAAGCGGGGTAACGCCGCGTTCAAGTTCGGCCGCGCCGGTGAGGTAGATGTTCCGCATGATCCCGGATTCGGCGCGGTATCCCATATGCCGATAGACAAGCGCCAGCATCGGCGCGGCGTCCTCGGGCGGGTTGCTGGAAAACACCAGATGCGAGAGCAGTGTGGCGGCCCATTGCAGGTCATCATCCTCTATGGCCTGCGCGGCGATCTCGATGGCAGCATCTGGCCCGCCGACAGCGGCCACAATGCGCCGTCCCATGGCTTCGGGCGGCAGCGGGTCCAGATTGACCGGGTTGCCGTCGAAAAAGCCGTAATAGCGCTGGTATACGGCCCTGACGTTGAAGGACAGCGTGCCGTAATAGCCGCGGCTATGGAAGGTTCCGGACAGCCAGTCCGGCTCTTCAATCTGCGCCGCGATTTCATTCGGGGTCAGGCCTGTATTGGCCAGACGCAGCGTCTGGTCATGAATATATTTGTAGATATCGCGCTGTTCTTCCAGATAGTGGCAAAGCTCTTCACGCCCCCATACCGGCCAGTTATGGCAGTTGATCAGACAGTCCGCCTTGTCGCCGAACATAGTCAGGGCCTGGTCGATGCAGCGCGCCCATAGCAGGGCATCACGCACCTGCGCCCCGCGCGGCGGCATTAGATTATGCATCGTCTGGGTGCAGACCTCGGCCATGCATAGCAGCCTGTGTTCTGGCAGGAAGAAGGTGAATTCTGCTGGTGCCTCGGTGCCGCTTGCCATCATGAAGACAAACCGTACGCCGTCGATCACACGCTCCTCGCCGGTCTCGCCGACAAATTCGCTCGGCGGCACAAAGGTACGCCGACCCTTGGCTACGGTCTTGCCGATGCCGCCATCCACAAGCCCCTCGGGCCCGGCCTCCAGGGTGATCCCGAACTGGTAGACGGCCCGCCGTGATGTATGGTTGCCGCCCAGAACACCTTCCGAGGCTGCATATTCCATGAACCCCTCGGGCGCATAGATGGGGGGCGGGTTGTCAGCATCGACGACACCGCGGGTGCCGCCGAAATGGTCGGGGTGGGTATGGGTGATGATGACTGCGCTGACCGGACGCTCGCCAAGCGTGGCATTGACCGTGGCAAGTGCCGCTTCGGCAGACTCCGCCGCCATCAGCGGATCGACAAGGATCCAGCCCGTCTCGCCGCGTATGATCGTCATGTTGGCATAGTCGAATGCCCGCGCCTGCCATACGCCGTCACAGACCTCGAACAGGCCCGAGACGGCATTCAGACGCGCCATCCGCCAGAGCGAGGGGTTCACCGTATCGGCAGGCGCGCCGTTCAGGAAGTCGAAGGCGTTGATGTCCCATGCTTTTCTGTCGCCGGGTCCGTCGATGCCGCCCTCGGGCAGGGGTGCAATATGGCCGCGGGATGCAGCCTCGAAATCCTGTTCCCTGTCCAGCGGCAGGCGTTCGCCAAAACTCTTGTTGGCACGCGCGGTCGCTGTGTTCAGCGTCTTTGAGAGTGTGTGCAGATTCTTCATTGCGCGTGACGTCCCTTCGTTTCTGCGACAGTCGCACCGGCCGCGTGGCAAGGCAAGCGACCACAGGGTCGGCTCCGGCCTCAGCACAAAAGACACATGCTGCCGGTCAGTCTTTTGCCCGCACCCCGAAGCACAGTTGCAGGAAGGACATGCTTGCCGCCACACAGGGGCCGATGCCGAATGCAAACAGCAGCGTTCCGGCGCCGACCACACCGCCAAGAACCCATCCGATGATTACCACGCTCACCTCGATGGCGCCGCGCACATGGGCAATGGGAAAGCCGGTCACTCGCTGCAGGCCGGTCATCAACCCGTCTCGCGGCCCGGGCCCCAGATTGGCGATCAGATAGATGCCGCCGCCAATGCCGGTAACAACGACTCCGGCGGCCGCCTCGGCAAGACGCAGTCCCAGCGAGTCGAAACGGGGCAGAAAGGGAAGCGCAACGTCAAGCACCACGGATATGATGATGATATTAAGGATGGTTCCCATTCCAGGTTTCTGCCGCAGCGGAATCCACAACAGCAGCACCAGCGCACTGATAACGAAGGTTGCGAAGCCGATGCTCCACCCGGTGTGAAGCGAAACGCCCTGTGCGAATACTGTCCAGGGGCTGACGCCGGCACCCGATGCGATCAGTAATGCTTCGCCAAGGCCGAAGATGACAAGCCCGATGACCAGCAGCACGACCGACACCACGGGCGGACGAAGCATCAGGGGTTCGGGCGCGCTCCAGAAAAGGGTTGGAACGGTTTTGATTTTCAGGAAACGCACGGCTTGGTCCTGTCGGGCTGTGGGCAGACTGATCCGCCTGTCTTGCAGCTGCAGTGCGGATTTCATTTGGAGATTGCCTCTCCGG
The DNA here is from genome assembly GCA_022425565.1 of Alphaproteobacteria bacterium. Taxonomy (GTDB): domain Bacteria; phylum Pseudomonadota; class Alphaproteobacteria; order Puniceispirillales; family Puniceispirillaceae; genus UBA8309. The sequence goes on along the minus strand of JAKMFG010000274.1, from coordinate 128 downwards.
CCAGTTTCGGCAAGTATTTCACACAGTTTGCATGATGCCGCAACCATATGGATCGTATCAGACCATACTGTTCAACCGGCTATGTTTCGGGAACAGAGTTTGCTGGGTCTTTTTAATGCCTTTTGAAT
>JAKMFG010000266.1 GCA_022425565.1 Alphaproteobacteria bacterium | reverse complement strand
CCATACGGGCGGCCTCGGCCATCCACCGCTCGGCCGTGCCCATGCGGTACAGGTCGGTGTAATATTCATCGAACAGAAGCACATAAGGTTTCAGCGAGACGCCAATGCGCGGCCCCTCGCCGGGCCTGATGCGGCACAGATGCAACAGCGCCGCCTCGAGCGCGGCATCATCAGCAGTGGCCGGATCTTCTGTTGCCGCCCCGGTCTCGCGCAGCGCCGCCGGCACATCGTCCCACGGCGCAGGTTCCAGCACGTTACTCGCAAATATATTGGGAACGCCGGTGGTCGCTTCATGCAGCGCATCCTGGTCGTCATAGGCGGTCATCATGTCGAGCCGCCCGTGAATGCAGACATAGTCGCGGTTGCCGGCGCGCCCGTCGAGCCCGTCGATATTCTGCGTGATCAGATTGGCGTTGCCGTCATTGCACTGACGCGCCAGCCAGCGATGCACATCATTCGGCGGCACGTTGCGGTAGGACGCGAAGCGGCGGTAATACCACAGCAGGAACTGCCCCGGATTTCCGGCATACATCTGGCGGGTGGCCATCTCCTGGGGCGTGTAGTTGGCCGAGCCGATAGTCCAGTAGCCGTCCTCGCCGCGAAAGGTGGGTATTCCGCTGTCGGCGCTGACGCCGGCACCGGTGATGTAGAGTGTCTTTCCGGACATGTCTTGGTAATCGGTCATGCCCGTGAGTCTAGCCCGGCACGGCATTATCTGCCACCCGTGATGACAGCTTGTCATGGGGCCGCTTATATTGTCGCTCCTTGCCTTATGGCGGGGCCCATTGCAGGGTTTCAGGCATGAGCATCTATAACAGTATCCCCGCCTTCACCGGCACCGTCACTCGGCTGACCGACACGCCGCTGGTCGCCGCCGGCATGTTCGCGCCCGCCGCCCTCGCCGGGCTTGAGCCGGACGCCCTTGCCAACATCAACGGGCCGTCGGTACTGCGTATGCCGGACTGGGCGGCGGGGAAACAGGCGGCCTTCCACATGTATTTCGGGCATCACAAGGGCAAGAGCCTGCGCCTTTCCTATGCCGACCGGTTGGAGGGGCCGTGGGCAATGCATCCGGACCCGATCATCCCGCTGGCGGACAGCCTGTTCGAGCCGGAGGACCCGGCGCCCGATCCCACGCTTCCCAAACCGGACTGGGTGCGGGCGCTGGGCGGCGACTATCTCTATGCGCATGTTGCCTCGCCTGATGCGCATATCGACGAGGCAAACCGCCGGATCGTGATGTATTACCACGGGCTGCTGCGCAACGGCGACCAGCAGACGCGGCTGGCGACCAGCGCGGACGGGTTGTATTTCACACCGCAGGCCCCGCTTCTGGGCCCACCCTATTTCCGTGCCACGCGGCTGGACGGCCCAGATGGCGGGATGATCTATCTGTCGATGTGGGAAGGACGCCTCGGCCGCATGACCTCATGGCAGGGGCCGGTCGAGCTCGCCCCGCCCATCCACGACGGGTACCATCTGCCGCCGCATGTGTCGGGCCGTAATCCCGGCCAACCGGGGCGCCAGATCCGCCACGGCCATATATTTGCGCATGATAGGCGGCTTCACATGACCTTCTCGCGGATCGGCGACTGCCCCGAACGCTGCCTTCATTGCGAGGTGGTGCCGGCCGATGACTGGGCCGACTGGCGTTTTGGGCCGGTGAGTGACTTGCTGCACCCGGCCCCGGGCTGGGAGGGCGGCGACCTGCCAATACGGCTGTCGATCATGGGAACCGCGTGGGAACGGCTCCACGAGCTGCGCGATCCGGCGCTCTTCACCGACAATGGCAAGGTCTATATGGCCTATTGCGGCGGCGCCGAAAGCGGGCTAGGCATCGCCAGAGTTGATGGGCTCTAGGTGACGCGTATCAATCATCTGCCGCGCTCACTGCATGGGCGGCGCCGTCAAGCCAGTCAGGGTTGATCTCGACACCCCACCCCGGCGCGTCTGTCACCGTCACATGCCCGTCCTCGACCACGAACGGATCGCCAAGAAACAGCTCCTGCGTCCAGGGGTAATAGTCGGCCCCCTCGATTGCGAGTTCCAGATAGGGGCCGGCATTTGGGATCGCCTTCAGCAGATGCATGGTACAGATCGTCACCAGCGACAGGTTCGCCGCATGCGGGGTGAAGGAATAGCTGACACCGTCGGGGCCGCCGCCGGCGATCACCCGCGCCAGCTCCAGCGTCGGGGTCAGCCCGCCCATATACATCACGTCCGGCTGCAGCACGTCGACAACATGGCGGTCGATCATGTCCTGCCAGTGGCGCATGTCGCAATCCTGCTCGCCGCCGGTAACGTCGATCTTAAGCGCGTGCGTGACCTGCCGCGTCCAGTCCGGCTTCCAGTAAGGACACGGCTCTTCATAATGTGTGATGCCGTTGGCCTCCAGCATTCGGCCCACCTCAATGGCGCGCTCCACCCCGAAACAGCTGTTGGCATCAACCATCTTGACCACGCCGTCGCCCAGCGCGCGCGGCACGGTCTCGACGATCTCTTCTGTCCGGCCCGGCCATTCGTCGTGGTCGCGCCCGCAT
>JAKMFG010000251.1 GCA_022425565.1 Alphaproteobacteria bacterium | reverse complement strand
ATACTGGGACAGTCTGCGGATGGAGATGATCTATACGAAGGAGCTTGGCATGACGGTCTTGCCAGAGGCTAGAACGGTTGCGGCTGACAGTTACAGTTTGACTGACGCGCTGACGCTCTATCACCGTCTGAAGGGTACGGGGAAGACCAGCCTGTTCTTTGAATCATCAGAACGCAGCATCCGCTACCTGATCGAGTGCCTCGGGCATGACAGTCTGACATCACTCGAGGTATCAGACGCAGGACGGTTCAGGGATTACCTGTTCGAGCGCGGGATGTCCTCATCATCCGTTAAGCGTGTCTTCTCTTCTGTGCGAGCGGTCATCAATCTTGCTATCCGAGAACATGGGTTGTCGGTGACCAATGTTTTCAGCGGCACCTTTATCCCGGATGATGAGGTGAAGAAGAAAAGGTTGCCGATCCCTGCTAATGCATTACTTACCATCCAGCGAGAATGCATGGCACTGGATGATGAGCCGCGCTGGCTCATTGCTATGATCAGTGACACAGGCATGCGCCTGTCAGAAGCCTGTGGCTTGCAGGCTGGAGATATCCATCTGGATGGCGCTTGTAAGAGGCGTCGAACTCAGCCCCCGGGCACCATTGCTTTCCTAGTCAAAACGTAAGCCGATCTTAGATCACGGCCTATGCCGTGTGTTGTCGATGGGTTGAGTCCATCGACAGGCTCATGGTCTCGGCGTTGACCATTGTCGCACCACCCGTGGGATTACGCCTGCGGCGGACTGGCTGGCACAGGGGAGCGCTTGCTTGTCTTGCGTTGCTTGCACATCTGCTTCGCAGCCATAACGGCCAAAGCACCAATCACCATCCCCGAAACCACATGAATTTTCGCTGTTAGAAACATAGCCAACTCCAAGTTTGCTGTTGTTAGTTCTGTTGTAGAGGTGGGCTGCAAAAATCATCACGCAAGGTAATGCGACACCATGACAAAGTTAGTCTGCGCCAAAGTTAGTCTGCGCCTTCCTCTGGATCAAATTCGCATAAGGAGAGAGGCCAAAGAAAAGGCCCCCAGTGAGGTGCTATTCACTGAGGGCCGATATTCCAGCCGTCGTTTCCGGGGGAGGGGGAAACAACAAGCTAGGGACACCTTAGCCAGCAGATTCTCACTACACAGCCACAAGTTGTGCAAAACAGCGTTGCGCTAATCACAAAATGGTCATCGACCTATCGAGGGACTCATCGGTCGCCAGAGCAAACCGGTAGGGTGCCCCGTACCCTATGTCCAGGAATGAGTTAACACTCGACTGGATAGCACCCCCCAGTTGGGTACGGGACTTATAGACAGTGCGCTTTGTGAAAGCTTGCGTCACTGCGTCACCACCGCACATCTACCGGGGAGCCTGTGGGGGCATTGGTTGTTGTTGAACGGGTGGTTGCCTGACCAGCTTCAATCACGTTTCCAAGATTCGACAGTCACACCGCGATAAGATGTTAGCTTCATCGCGATGCCTCCAAAAATGGCAGTCTCAAGCTCCTTCCAGACGGGAAGGCAGGCTTTAACAGCTTCTGGGCTCTCATATTCGAAAATATACATACGGGTAAGGTTTTCATCCTGGTTCCAAACCTGATGTGCTGTGAAGCCAACCAGCCCCTTCGCACCAAGCTTGCCTAGCACCAGATCCCTGTGTTCAGACCAGTTCCGCTCAAACAATGCAAGGTCGCCCTCCGACGCAAATTTTTGAACTGAAACATTAGTGAAGCCGGCATTGGACGTCATGAAAAACTCCTGATTAGGCCACCGTTGCAAAAATTGTCGATGCCACCGGTTGAGAGTAATCCGACAACCACTCCTCCAGCAACCTTCGCAACCGTGCGCCGACAAAGGGTGTCTGGTTGTTGTGGCCGGCGCCAATGGCGCAGGAAGGCTCGATAATCATGGTCTAAGTGAAGAGCAGTTCCAGCACAGGCAAATGAATGGTGAGCCTGAACCTGCCACCCTTCAAAGCACAGTAGACGTCTGTGGGATCTCGCGTCCCATGCGCCACCACTGCGTGCCAGAGGGATTGAACTGTCAGGTCAAAGAAAAGGCCCCCAGTGAAGGTACTTATCACTGAGGGCCAATAAATGAGGCGGTCGTTCAACGGGGGGAGGTCGCGAACGACTGCCTGTGGATAAAATAGCTAGATCAGACCATCAGATAAGCCGCCAGATGCGCAAAAGATCGTTGCAGTAAACACAAAAGACACATCACGCCTGCTGCGCTAAGTCGCTAGAAAGCGATACAACGGAGCAAGGTAACCAGCGAACAAGAGGTCAGAACGGGCCGAGACTTATGAGCATAGGGGACCCAACTGTGCTGATGCCCTGCGCATATGCTGGCCCTTTTGCCGCCGCGCACACAGGCAACCCCTCCGGCAAACTGGCTTGCCGTGCCCGTACAAAGTGAAGTTCTAGGGCACCAATGTTAGGTAGATCGTTGCCGATGCGAGAGCCACCAACAGTAACGCTGGTCCTTTTCTCGCTTTTTTCCGAAAGTTGGGACGGGTGGTTACGGCGTTCATCTGGTGAACGGTGGTGAAGTCGTAGTTCATATCGCTTTGCCCTCCGCTAACTACAGTTAGTGGCATGTTCCTAAGAACATACCAGATGTAGGGTAGATGGGCCTTGTTTGCAATGGTGAGAATTGTCAGTCGCTGTCGTCAGCTCTGTCGCGAATCACCTTGGCAATGAGCCAGCAGAGACCAGTGATACCAGCGGTCCACATCCAGATTTCGATGGAAGACTCTTCTTCACGACTGCCAAGAACGACAAGCAAAAGAGCCAGTCCAACTGCCCAGACGCATCCGATGACAACTTTGGTGGGCATGGTTTTTTCAAGTCCCGCTTGTATTGACGCGAAGTCGGCTGAGGCCGACGAATTTCTCAAACGGAGTGCGCGTCTCACCAGTTGATAGCTGCTAACTGCCAACACTCTGGCCAACACTCTAGGTCTTCCGCTGGCTGGATCATATTCTGTGCCAACGCAATGTTTTCCGGTCTCGTCCCAAAAAGCAATCTTATCAACTCCACCGACTGTATTGGCCGGTGTAGCTGGAAAAGGCTTCACCCCATTCAACACAAGCCCGATTGCGGCCGCCTAAAGTTTACCCGAAGATTCCCTAAAGATTCCCTAAAGATTCCCCAAAGATTCAGGGAACAAACAGCTGCCCCGGATCACCGGTCTTTCTGTAATTCAGGGATTCCTGCCGCCTTTGTTCAGCCAGTGGGCTGGCCTGAAACTGCCTCGACATCCGTGCGAGCACCCATTCACCAAGTGGTGAAGTGGTAGATCAGATAGCCAAGGATGACGATCAGGAAGAGCGCGCCAAAGCGGTTGGGTTTCTTGTTCCGGTGAGGCCTGCCTGCTGACAGGCCGTTTGTTGCTAAGGTATTTCGAAACAGATCTCGGTCCATGGCTCCTTGCCTTTTGATGACCCAGGCTCGTGGCGAACTGGGGAAACCTGATGGCCTCTCTAGGGATAAATCATAAATAATTACTTGCTAATATGATGATACGCAAAAATCATTGGCATGCAAATAGTCATGAGCGCCCGGTGTAACCGGCATCATGCGGCTACGCTGAATACCAGCATGGCGATGACGATGTAGCGTGCAGATTTGGCGATGGTGACAAGAACCAGAAACGACCAGAGGGGCTCCCGCAACACTCCTGCCACGACCGTGATCGGATCACCTATGAAAGGGACCCAGCTGAGCAACAGCGAATAGCGGCCGAACTTCCGATACCGCCCCTCTGCTTTTTCCAGCTTTTCACGTCCTACGGGAAACCACGTCCGGTCGCGGTAGCGGGTGGCGAACATGCCAAGCCCCCAGTTCACCAAAGCGCCCAGCACATTCCCGAAAGTGGCGACAGCAATCAGCATCACAATCTCGTCCGGGACTGCGGAAATCTGATAGGCAAGAACAGCCTCGGACTGCGCCGGGAGGATCGTTGCCGCCAGAAATGCGCTGATGAAAAGGGATAAATACAAGCTGGCTCCAGTCAGTTGTCCCGCAGGAAAGCGTTGCCTTGTTGTAAGCGCCGGAAGGCGGTTGCAGGATGAGGTAAGCACTACCCAGTGGTCTGGCCTGTTACAAGACTAATTGCGGCGGCCGCGCCGAAGACCGGGTAGGATGCGCCGACAGAAGGAGCCGGACATTGTTTGCCAGAGATAACATCACCTATGAGCCTGTGGCTCTTCCCGACCGCCTGGATTATTCGGCAGAGCAGAGCCTTGCCGAGGCATGCGCCTTCCACGACCGGATGAAACAGCGTCACACCGTGCGCGACTATGCGGACAGGCCGGTATCCAGAGAGGTGATCGAGGCCTGCATCCGCACAGCCGGAGGTGCGCCCTCGGGTGCCAATCACCAGCCATGGCATTTCGTTGCCATCTCCGATCCGGCGATGAAACACAGGATCCGAGACGCCGCCGAGGAAGAGGAGCGGCGTTTCTATGACGGGGGTGCCGGCAGCGAGTGGCTGAAGGCGCTGGAGCCGATCGGCACTTCCGACAGCAAGCCGCATCTCGAAGAGGCGCCCTGGCTGATTGTTGTCTTCGCGCAGCGCTGGGGCCAGTTCGACGACGGCACCCGCTTCAAGAATTACTATGTGCCAGAAAGCACCGGCATCGCCTGCGGGTTTCTTCTGGCGGCCTTGCACCATGCCGGGCTCTCGACTCTGGTGCATACGCCGAACCCGATGAAGTTCCTGAATGGCATGCTTGGCAGGCCGGACAGCGAGAAGCCGGTGATGATCATCGCCACCGGCCATGCGGCGGCACATGCCAAGGTGCCTGCCGTTGCCAAGATCAAGAAACCGCTGGATGAAATCCTGACCGTCGCGGAGTGACCTGCCGAAAGGGTGGGCCTTGCTAGGCGCGTTCCGCCCATCGCATCAGGGCAAGCGACATGACTCCGGCGATGGCAAAGCCGCCAACGAGTGGTGTGATGCTGTTGTCGAAATTGCTGCTGACAAGCCAGGACAGCGGCAGCGAGACTAGTGTCGACACAGCGCCGAAGATCGCCGCCGCCAGCCCGGCAACATGGCCAAGTGGTTCCATCGCCAGTGACTGTATATTTCCGAAAATCATGCCGATGCAGAAGATGAAACTTGTCTGCCAGACCATGAACAGGATGAAGCCGGGATGACCGGCAAATTCGGTCCAGCCCCATAACAGCGCTGAAATCAGTGTCAGTGTCGTCATTGCGATGAAGCTGAGACGGCGCATGCCGTGCCGCATCACCAGCCTTGCGTTCAGCAGCGAGGCAGCGCCGGCCGAAATCGATCCCATCGCAAAATAGATCACGAACATGTCACCGGCATCATAGACGTCCTGAAAAATCTGCCGTGATGTCGCCAGATAGGCGATGAATGGCCCGCCGATGAATCCCATGACAAGAAGATAGACCATCGTCACGCGCGTGCGGCACACCTCGAAAATACCGTCCATAATAATCGCCGGGGTAAAGCGGCGGCGCTGGTCCTGCGGCAATGTCTCGGGAATTGCCCGGGCGAACCAGAAGGCCGACGGCACCGCCACCAGGATCAGCCCGGCAAAGGTTGCGCGCCATCCCCCCAGATAGATCAGCCCCTGTCCCATCAGGGGCGCGATGATCGGGGCGAGGATGAAGATTGCCATGATGATCGACATGATCCTCGCCATGGCGCGTCCCTTGTATCCGTCGCGGACGATGGCGACGGACACAACGCGCGGTCCCGCAGCGCCAAGACCCTGGAGAAACCGTGCCGCCACCATCAGCCACCAGTCGCCGGCCAGCATCGACAGCACGCATCCGGCAATGAACAGCGCATATCCCCAGATGATGACACTCTTGCGGCCATAGGCATCGGACAAGGGCCCCACGACAAGCTGGCCAAGCGCCATGCCGAGGAAGAAGACCATCACTACAAGTGTGGTGTGGTTAATGTCGCCGACGCCGAGGTCCTGTCCCAGAACACCAAGCGCCGGCAGCATGATGTCGGTTGCCAGCGCGCCGATCGAGGTCAGCAGGCCCATGATGGCGAGATAGGTGAAGCCCGGCAGCCGTGCGTCCGATAATGTCATGATGGATGCCTTCAGGAGTTTGCAAGACGATACAGCCGATCACGCCCCCCGGCAACGGCTGCGGCCCGGCATGAATCCCGGGAAGAATCTTGGCATGAAACGCAGCATGAGGCGTGGTCAGATATTCGCGCAGATCCTCAGCGCGTCGAGGATGGCGCAATGGATGTCGCGGCTGCCGGCCACATCGCCGATACGGTAGAGGCGGTAGCCGTCTTCTTCCGTCACCGGCTGCGCACGCCCGTCGCGCATGGCATCGAGATCGGTGACGCCGCGGTTCGCCGCCGCCTCGGCAAGATCGTAGAACAGCTCGTCATTCGGAAGCGTCCCCGCCTCGACCACGATATGGTCGAACAGCTGGTGTGACAGCGCGCCGGTATGCATGTTGCGGAAGGTCGCCTCGATCTTGTTGTCGGCACTCGTGGTACTGACCAGCTCCTGGTCCGTCTGGATCGCCACGCCATGCTGGTAGAAGCGTTTCATGAACGGGCTGATCTCGAGCCGCATGGCCTCCATCCCGATGGTGGCGTCCTGCGTGTTCAGGGTTACGCTGACCCCGCCCGTTGCCAGATGGTCGGCTGCCGCCATTGCCACATTGCGGCCGGTCTGGTCATGCACCAGTACCTCGCCGTCGAGCGAGGCCATGCCGGACATCACATCCCAGCTGCTCAGCACGGTCGCGTCTCCTTCGACCCAGTCGGTATGCGGCAGCCCGCCGGTGGCGATGAACACCACATCCGGCGTCTCTTTGAGGATGTCCTCCTGATCGGCGAAATGGTTCAGCCTGACACTCACGCCAAGGCGGTTGATCTCGCGCTCCAGCCAGTCGGTGATGCCAAGCAGGTCGCGCCGCCAGTCCGGTTTCCCGGAAAGTAGCACCTGGCCGCCGAGCCTGGCCGACGCCTCGAACAGAGTGACCAGATGTCCGCGTTCGGCGCAGATACGTGCCGCCTCCATGCCGGCCGGCCCGCCACCGACAATGACGATTTTCTGCTGCGGTGAGTCAGATGGGGCGATCACATGTGGAAGCTGTGCCTCGCGCGCAGTTGCCGGGTTCTGGATGCAGTAGCGGAAGTTCGAACAATAGGTTGCGCCGACACAGTTGCGGATGCGGTCCTCCTCGCCACGTTCCAGCTTGGCGACGATATAGGGATCGGCGATATGGCCACGGGTCATGCCGACGAGATCGACGATCTGTTCACGGATGGCGTGGCGTGCGGTGGCCAGATCGTTGATCCGCGTGGCGTGAAGGACGGGAAGTCCGACTTCGCGCCGGAAGCGCCCGGCCTGTTCAAGGAAGGGCGAGAGCGGGGCGGCCATGCCCGGCATATAGCTTGTCAGCCGCGGCAGCGTGTCGATGCGCCCCGACACGAGGTTCAGGAAATCGATTGTGCCATCGTCGCGAAGCCGCGAGGCGATCTCGATATTGTCTTCTTCCGACAGTCCGGCTTTGTCATGGTCCTGCTCGGTCATGGTCATGCGCACACCAAGTGCGAAATCGGGACCGGCGGCCTCGCGCATGGCCTCGAACACCATCCGGCTGTAACGCATGCGGTTGTCCAGCGACCCGCCATAGCGGTCGGTTCGCTGGTTTGTCACCGGCGACCAGAACTGGTCCATCAGGTGGCCGGATGCAATGATTTCCAGCCCGTCAAGCCCGGCCTCGCGGCAGATACGGGCGGCGGTAGCGAAATCACCAACAATGCGCAGGATATCGGCCTCGTCCATGGCGCGCGGAAAACCGCGATGCAGAACCTCGCGATTGGCTGATGGCGCAATGATGGGAAGCCAGTCGCCGGCATTGGCGTTGGTGCGCCTGCCAAGATGGGTGATCTGAGTCATCAGTGCGGCACCATGCCGGTGATAGAAATCGGCAAGCTCGGCAAAGAAGGGGATGATGTCGTGGTCGATGATCAGCTGGTCGAAGACCGGCGCGGTGTCGGGTGAGACGGTGCCCGACCCGCCGACAAATGACAGGCCGATGCCGCCTTTCGCCTTTTCCATCTGGTAGCGGAGTGTGGTGTCTGTCGGCCTGCCTGCCTGCGCATGGCTCAGCGCATGGCCAGAACTGAAAATCCGGTTCTTCAGCCTGACCGGACCAAGCTGGAATGCGTCCAAAAGCGGATCATTACTTTTACCTGCCATTGTCTGCCATTCCCCTGCATCATACATCTCTCGTCAGGTGCGCCCGGCCGGCAGGCCTTTGGCGAACCATACAGACAATATAACCA
>JAKMFG010000224.1 GCA_022425565.1 Alphaproteobacteria bacterium | reverse complement strand
ATATTATGTTTTCGCCGGCCACGCCATAGAGGCCGGACCGCGACCAAATACGAGCGGAAAGAATGAACCAGAAAAAGCCAGTCGTCCATCTGACCCGTAAATTGCCTGACTCAACCGAGACACGGATGAGAGAGCTGTTTGACGCCAGGCTCAACGATACCGATACCCCGCGCACGACTGAAGAACTCGTCGCCATGGTGAAGGAGGCCGACGTCCTCGTTCCCACCGTGACAGACAGGATCGATGCCGACCTGATCGCGGCGGCCGGTGACCAGCTGAAACTGATCGCCTCCTTCGGGACGGGTGTGGACCATATCGACCTCGCCGCCGCCAAGGCGCGAGGCATCACCGTTACCAATACGCCGGGGGTCCTGACCGAGGATACGGCTGACGTCGCGATGGCGCTGATGCTGGCCGTACCGCGCCGCATCGCCGAGGGCGACAAGGTGACGAGGACTGGTGAATGGACTGGCTGGGCACCTACCGGCATGCTTGGCCACCGGATCAATGGCAAGCGGCTCGGCATTATCGGCATGGGCCGGATTGGCTGCGCAGTGGCGCGCCGGGCGCGCGGCTTCGGCCTCAGCATCCATTATCACAACCGCAAGCCTGTCCATCCCGAGACCGAGGCCGAGCTTGAGGCGACATACTGGGAGTCGCTGGACCAGATGCTCAGCCGTGTCGATATCGTTTCGGTGAACTGCCCGCACACGCCGGCAACGCAAAAGCTTCTGACCCGTGAACGGCTGGAGATGATGCAGCCGTCCGCCTATCTGGTGAACACGTCACGTGGCGAGGTTGTCGACGAGGACGCGCTTGCCGATTTGCTGGCATCGCGCCATATCGCCGGTGCCGGCCTTGATGTCTATGCCGATGAGCCGAACATCACAAAGGCGTTGCTTGATCTTCCGAACGTGGTGCTGTTGCCGCATATCGGGTCAGCCACCATCGAGGGACGGCTCGAGATGGGTGACAAGGTGATCATCAATATCCAGACGTTCTGGGACGGCCATGCGCCGCGTGACCGGGTGATCGAGGCGATGCTTTAGGCGCCGCAGCAGGCGCAATCGGCACGACGTGACGTACTGATCTCCATGAAACTGCCGTAACGGCCGTCAAACAGCTGCAGCTTGCCTGTCTGTTTGCCGCCGATCCCCAGCACCAGCCTGACCGCTGCCAGCGCCTGCATGGTGCCGATCACCCCGGTGACCGGACCCAGAATCCCGGCCTCCGAACATCCCGGGGCCTGCATGGCGTCTGGCATGTCGGGAAATACACAACGGTAACATGGCGAATCCTCATCTGCGCCGGCCCCGCTGTGAAAGACGGACAGCTGTCCCTCGGTCCGGACCGCTCCGCCAAAGACCAGCGGCGTGCCCGTGCGGTGTGCAGCATCGCCAAGCCTGTAGCGTGTGTCGACATTGTCGGAACAGTCGACCACCACATCATGTGCCGCCAGCAGCGCCTCGACATTGTCATCCTCAAGCCGCTCGTCTAGCGGTGTGACAGTGATGCCGGGATTGAGCGCCCTGACCGTGGCGGCGGCCTGTTTCACCTTCGGACTGCCAATGCTGGCGGTGGTATGAAGGATCTGCCGGTTCAGATTTGTCAGATCGATGGTTTCGCCATCCATGATGGTCAGGTTGCCGACACCGGCCGCCGCAAGATAGAAGATTGCCGGCGAGCCGAGACCGCCTGCGCCAACGACGAGCATGCGGCTTTCGAGCAGTCGTTCCTGACCTTCTTCGCCGATATCGGGCATGATGGCCTGGCGGGCATAGCGTTCAAGATTTTCGTCACTAAGCATATTGCTAGACTCCGGTAGATCCGAAACCGCCACTGCCGCGGTCCGTGGTCTCAAGCGTATCGGCGATCGCCAGTCTGGCAAGACTGACCGGGGCGACGACCAGCTGTGCGATGCGCATGCCCCGCGTGATGATGAAATCATCTTCGCCAAGATTGATCAGCATGATTTTGACTTCGCCGCGATAATCGCTGTCGATGGTGCCGGGTGTGTTCGCCACGGTCACCCCATGTTTCAGGGCAAGGCCGGAACGGGGCCGCACCTGTATCTCGAACCCCGCCGGAATGGCCATGGCGAGGCCGGTCGGAACAGCCGCACGCCGGCCCGGCGCGAGCAGCGTATCGGCTTCGACGGCCGCCTCCACATCCATGCCGGCGGCGCCTGCCGTTGCATATGAGGGAAGCGACAGTCCGTCAAAATGGGGCAGTTTCTGTATCCGGATTTCCGGCCCGTCATGCGCGCTCATTCAAAATACTCCCCGATCCTGTCGACAAGCCGCTTCGCAAGCTCCGCTTTTCGCATCTGTGGCCATTCCTCGATCTCGTTTCCGGTCAGCAGCATGGCGCTGTTGCTGTCGCTGCCGAACACGCTGCCACCACCAACATCATTGGCAACGATCCAGTCGCATCCCTTGCGCGCCAGTTTGGCGGTGGCATTTTCGCGAAGATTGTCGGTTTCCGCAGCAAAGCCGACAACAAGATCGGGCCGCGCATCATGAGACGAGAGCCGCCTGAGGATGTCGGGATTTTCCGCCAGCTCGATAGGTGGCGGCGCCCCGTCCTGTTTCTTCAGCTTTGCGTTGCCGGCACCCTTCACATGCCAGTCGGCGACGGCGGCGGCGCAGACGGCGATCTCGGCCGGCAGGGCTGCTTCGCAGGCCTCCATCATCTGCCGCGCCGTTTCGACTTCGACAAGTTCGACTGTTGGCGGTGGCGGCAGGGTGACCGGTCCGCTGACAAGGGTTACGCGTGCGCCGCGGCTTGCCAGCTCGGCGGCGATGGCATGCCCCTGCTTGCCGGATGACCTGTTGGCAATGAAACGCACCGGATCGATCGGCTCGACCGTGGGACCGGATGTGACCAGCGCGTGACGACCGGACAGCGGACCCGGCGCGATATTCAGTGTGCGAAGCGCCGCCTCGACAATGTCCGGCACCTCGGCAAGTCTGCCGGTGCCCTCCTCGCCGCAGGCCATATTGCCGTCGGCAGGCCCTGCCGTCGCAACCCCGCGGGCCCTGAGCCGTGCGAGATTTTCCTGTGTCGCCGGATGCCCCCACATTGCGTGATTCATCGCCGGCGCCATGATCACCGGCGAGGTGGTCGCCAGCAGGATGGTCGTCGCCAGGTCATCGGCAAGCCCATTGGCGGCGCGCGCGATCAGGTTCGCGGTTGCCGGCACGACCAGCACGAGATCCGCCTCGCGGGCAAGTCTGATATGGCCCATCTCGGCCTCGTCGGTCAGCGAGAACAGCTCGGTATAGACCTTCTCGCCGGTGAGTGCCGAAAGGCTCAGCGGTGTGATGAATTCGCAGGCGGACCGGGTCATGACCCCCGTCACGCCGACATTATGGTCCTGAAGCCGCCGCGCAACCTCCAGCGCCTTGTAGGCGGCGATGCCGCCACCGACCAAAAGAAGCACCCGTTTCTGACCGGATAGTGCGCCGGACAGGTTTGCAATGGCGCGCTCGCCCGTGATTGCAAGACTTGCCGGATCAATCTGATAGCCGCGTGCACGAAGGGCCTCGCAAACAGGGCCGTGTGCCCGCTGCGGCAGCGCTCCCTTTGCCAGATAGTTGCTGACGGCGCTTGGCCCGACGCCAAGAAGCTCCTGCAGCGCCTGCCGCCCACCAAGCGCGGTAATGATTGCCGAAAGATCAGAAATATTCATAGAAATCTTATTCCTTGAACATTCGTGAATTTATTTGAAATTAAGTCTAGATAAACAGGGCCAGAAGGGCAAGTCCAAGTGCCAGCAGTGAAATGGCCAGTGCCCCGCCCTGCCGCGCCTGTTGTGGCGCCTCCTCGTTGCGCCGCTCTTCCAGCGCATCGAGAATTCGTGGCAGTCGTGTGGCCAGCATCAATAGATCCTCGACAAGTGTCTCGGCGCGGCGCGCAAAATTGAGATGGTCGCGCATCCAGTCGCTGGCCAGTGGCCGCGCCAGGGTCCACATATCCGCCTGCGGGTTCAGCTGCCGCGCCACACCTTCGGCCATCATCATGGTCTTCTGCAAAAGATTGTATTGCGGCTGGACGGTGATCTCGAACCGTGTTGAAAGCTGCAGGACCTGGCCAAGCACCGTTCCAAGCGATACGTCGCCAAGTGCCTTGCCCATAACCGGATCGGCGACGGCGCGGATCGACTGTGCAAACTGTGCCAGTGGGACATGGTCGCCAAGCATGCCGGCATCGGCATGGAGCTTGGCCACCGCCTCATAGTCGCGGTCGAGCATCGCCGTCAGCAGACGGGCCAGAAACAGCCTTTCGCCGAAATCGAGATGACCCATAATGCCGAAATCAATGGGAACCAGAGTGCCGTCGGCTGCGACGAAAATATTCCCCGGATGCATGTCGGCATGGAAGAAACCGTCGCGGAAGACCTGATTGAAAAAGGTCCGTGCGGCCGCCTCGGTGATCTTGCCGATATCATGTCCGGCGGCGGTCAGCGCCTCGACATCATCAATGCTGATTCCGTCGACCCACTCGATGACGAGCATGCCAGAGGTGGTGTGCTCGAGATCAACCCACGGCACGGTGATGCCGGCATCGTCAGCCATGTTCTCTGCCAACTTGCCGGCGGCCGCCGCTTCGAGCCGCAAATCGAGCTCCATGGCGGAGATCTGCGTAAACTGGTCGACTGCGGTGACAAGTTTCAGCCGCCGCAGGTTGGGCGCCATCCATTCCAGCAGGCTGGCCAGCGAATAGAACAGGGTTGTGTCGGACTGCATGCGGCGGTGGATTCCCGGCCGCAGCAGTTTCACCGCGACGCGGCGCCCGTCGGCAAGCTCGGCGTCGTGAACCTGGGCGATCGATGCAGCTGCCACGGCCTCGTCATCGAAGCGGCGGAAGAGATCGGATACCGGCATGCCGGCTTCCGCCTCGATGCGGCGGCGCGCCAGCGCGCCCGGAAAAGCGGGGAGACGGTCTTGCAGAAGACTCAGCGCATGTCCCATTTCCGGGCCGATAAGGTCGGCCCGTGTCGACAGCGCCTGACCGAACTTGATAAATCCCGGCCCAAGGCGAATCAGTGCCTCGGCGAGCGCGCCGCCGGCATCACGCCGCGCATTGCCTGAACGCACCAGCCTGTCGAGGCTGCCGCACAGATGGCGCATCCAGCCCGGCAGAAGCGTGATCTTTGCGATATGGCCAAGCGCGCCGGCCCGCCCGAGATGCCAGGCGATCACCGGCAGCCGGAGCATGGCAAGTGTCATTTGCCAGGCCGAGACACGCATCAGTCGAGCTTCCATCCCGAATGGATGCAGGCAATGCCCGCGGACAGGCGGCGCACCCGCACCTGCGCAAAGCCTGCACCGGCAAACATATCGGCCAGAACCTCGGGTGTCGGGAATGTGCGGATCGATTCCACCAGATAGCGATAGCTGTCGGCATCACCGGCTACCATCTGTCCAAGCCGTGGCAGCACATGAAAGGACCAGGCATCGTAGGCGCGTGCCAAGGCAGCGCTGTTCACCTGCGAGAATTCAAGGCACAGAAACCGTCCGCCGGGCTTCAGAACGCGATGCGCCTCGGCGATCGCCGCCTCGCGGTCTGTGACATTACGCAGTCCGAAGGCGATGGTGATCCGGTCAGCGCTGGCCGAGGTAAAAGGCAGCGTCTCGGCATTGCCGACGCACCAGCTGACCCGTCCGCCGAGGCTGTTGAATTCCTTGCGCTGGCGACCGGCGGACAGCATTGCCTCGTTGATATCGGTAATCACTGCCCGGCCGCCGCCTGCCTGCAGGAAACGAAGGCTTATATCGCCGGTGCCGCCGGCCAGGTCGACCAGAGTCTGATGGGGCTGCGGCGCCATCCAGTCGATCATCGCCGTCTTCCACAGCCGGTGGATGCCGCCGCTCATCAGATCATTCATCAGGTCGTAGCGCGATGCCACCGAATCAAACACATCGCGCACAAGCCCCGACTTGTCGCCGCGCCGCACGGTTCGGAATCCGAAATCGATATCCTCGTCACCGCTGTCGAAGGCGGGCATGGTGCGGGCGCTTTCCGGAATTCTGTTCATGACGATGTTTGCCTACGGTCTTTTACCTGCGGTTTTTCAGGCTATGCTGGCGTCAGGTCCGCAAAGCTGCGGGCCGGGGCTGGATGATCCAAAGTGATACACGAAAATACGCCAGAAGGGCCAGCTATCTAATGTCGCGCATCTTTTCCCTCACAGCGTCGCATTACAGGGAGCCATGTCATGCCTGAACTTCCCGAGGTTGAAACGGTTCGCCGGGCGCTGGTGCCCGCGATGGAGGACCGGCATATCAGCGACGCCTTTATAGGGCGGCCGGACCTGCGCTGGCCATTGCCGCCGCGCCTTGGTGAAAGACTGACCGGCCGGCGGGTCGGCCCGTTGAGCCGCCGTGGCAAATTCCTGCTGCTCCCGCTCGATGGCGGCGAGACCATGCTGATGCATCTCGGCATGTCGGGGTCGGTGCGAATCCATGACCAACGGCCAGAGACCGGTTTGCACGACCATATGATCCTCGAGATGCAGGGCGGCATCCGCCCTCAATGGATCGTGTTCAACGATCCGCGCAGATTCGGCTGGATCGACCTTTTTGAAGGTGAGACGCATCCGATGCTTGCCGATATGGGACCGGAGCCGCTTGGCAACAGTTTTTCCGCCGCCAGCCTGTCAACAGCGCTCGACAGGCGAACAGGTCCGATCAAGACAGCGCTGCTCAACCAGCAGATTGTCGCCGGCATCGGCAATATATATGCATGCGAGGCCCTGTTTGGTGCGGGACTGTCGCCACGCCGGCGGGCCGGTACCATCTGTGGCGGCCGGGCCGAGCGGCTTGTCGCAGCCATCCGCTCGGTGCTGCAGCGCGCCATCGAGGATGGCGGCACCAGCCTTCGCGATCATGTGCAGCCTGGGGGTGAGATCGGCTATTTCGTACAACGGCTGTCGGTCTATGGCCGCGAGGGCGAGGCATGCCACCAGTGTGACAGCGTGATCAAGACGATCACCCAGTCAGGCCGCAGCAGTTTTTACTGTCCCACCTGCCAGCGCTGAGGTAGCCTGTCGGCATGGAATACCACCGCCTTCCACAGGATGCCGCGTCGGCGGCAAAGCCCATGCCAGCTATCATCATGCACGCTTTTCGCACCCTGTTTGCACTGTTCCTTCTTGCTATGGTGCCGGCCCATGCCGACACCCCGCAGCAACAGTGGGTGGGTGATCTGCCGATCATGGAGGGGATGACCATCGAGCCGGAGCTCGGCTTTGCGTTTGATTCGCCCAGCGGCCGGATCGTGCTTGTCTTTGCTGCGGCAACGGACAGCGAATCTGCGATCCTGGCCTATTATGACGCTGCGCTGGCCAGCCTCGGATGGCAGGGTGGCGGCGGCAGCTGGAACCGTGGCTCGGAGAGCCTGACGCTGGGACAGGTGGATACCTCGGTCGGCCGGCTGTGGCGCATCAGGCTGAGCCCGAACTAAACCGCCGATCGCCGCCCGCACAGCCACATTCTCAGGATGGCGAAATGGCTTGACGGGACAGCAGAAACCGCCCTATAACCCGCGCTCTATCGGAATTCAGCAAGGATGGTCCCATGGCCAATCATACTTCTGCAAAGAAGCGCATCCGTCGTAACGCGCGCCGCGCTGCCATCAATGGCGCACGTATGAGCCGTATTCGCACCTTCATGAAGAAGGTCGAGACAGCAATCGCATCGGGTGACGCAGATGCAGCTCGTGAAGCGCTTCGCGTGGCACAGCCGGAAATCCAGCGCGGTGTGAGCCGTGGAGTGCTTCATCGCAACACGGCGTCGCGCAAGATCTCGCGTCTCAACGCACGTGTGAAGGCGGTGGCTGCCTAGGCTGCCAGCTGACCGGCGACAGCCGAATCGCAGAACATCAAGGGCCTGTCCGTTTGCGGACGGGCCTTTTTCTTTGGAATCCCGCAAGCGACGACGCGCCTCGGGCCGCGCTCTGGCTGCAAACTGCCTGTGCATTTGCATGTCACTATTGAGACGCCGTCTGACCCTGAACCGATTCGGGCACTGAATTATCTCAATTTACCGTCCGGGCCGATGCTAGTGGCAGGCGAAGCTGTCAATCAAAATATCTGCACGGGGCGGCTGTTTATTTTCGATTTGCAGGGGGTGGGCATCTTGCGCCGCGCGATTGCGAGCAGCTAATCTCCCCCCAAGGTCGCTTGCTCGTCGACCGTCTTGAACGATAACAACATCCGACGCCGGAGGAACGCTGCATGTCAGGCAGAGACCATACATACCCGTCTGACAGCACGCCGACAGCCGCCCTCGACCAAGCCAGCACAGACCATCAGGATATTGACCGGACACCGCCTGCAACGGGCGATGCCGAGGATCCATGGACGCGCGTCACCAGCCGCATGCGCCAGGACATTGGCGAGGCGGCCTGGCGCAACTGGATCAAACCGCTTCGGGTCAGCCGTCTTGAAGACGGGACGCTGACGCTTGAAACGAACTCGACGCTCGCCCGCGAGCGGGTGACAAGCCAGTATGCCGACCGGCTTCGCGTGATCTCGGCTGCCGAGTTTGGCGAGGTGAAGAAGGTTGAGGTCCGTGTTGCCGCGCAGTCTGCGCCGCGCATGTCGCAGCAGAGGCCATCTCAGGAAAAGTCCGGGGTAAAGTCTGGTGCCGAGGCGCTGGGGGCTGGGCTCGACCCGCGTTATACATTTGCCAATTTCGTTGTCGGCAAGCCGAACGAACTGGCCTTTGCCGTAGCGAGACGGACGGCCGAGTCCGCGACGGTCGCCTTCAACCCGCTGTTTCTCTACGGCGGCGTCGGCCTTGGCAAGACGCATCTGATGCATGCCATCGCCTGGCATATCCGCGAGCAGGATCCGAGCCGCAATGTTGTCTATCTGTCGGCTGAGAAATTCATGTATCGCTTCGTTCAGGCGCTGCGTTTCCGTGACACCATGTCATTCAAGGAGCAGTTCCGCTCGGTCGACGTCCTGATGATTGACGATGTCCAGTTCATCAGCGGCAAGGATTCAACGCAGGAAGAGTTTTTCCACACCTTCAATGCGCTGGTTGAGGATGGCCGGCAGGTGATCATCTCTGCTGACAAGTCGCCGACCGATCTGGAAGGGATGGAGGAGCGCCTTCGCTCGCGCCTCGGCTGGGGCATGGTCGCCGATATCCATCCTGCTGATTATGAGCTGCGCCTCGGCATTCTCCAGTCAAAAGCCGAACGGGCACGCATCGCGGTTCCGGACAAGGTGCTGGAATTCCTTGCCCACCGGATTTCCAGCAATGTGCGGGAACTTGAAGGGGCACTGACGCGGATCGCTGCCCATGCCAGCCTTGTCGGACGGGAAGTCACCATCGACAGCGCCGCCGAGCTTCTGTCCGACCTGTTGCGCGCCAGCAGCCGCCAGATCAGCATCGACGAGATCCAGAAGCAGGTCGCGGCCCATTACGACGTCCGTGTCGCCGAAATGTTCTCGGCTCGCCGGGCGCGAAATATCGCCCGCCCGCGCCAGGTGGCCATGTATTTGGCGAAGACATTGACCTCGCTGTCCTACCCGGAAATCGGCCGCAGGTTCGGTGGCAGGGACCATACGACAGTGATGCATGCGGTACGTTCGATCGAAGGTCTGATCAATACGGACGACAGCATTAACGAGGATGTTCAGCTTCTGCGCTCGCTCCTTTCCAGCTGATGCTGGAAATTTAATATAATTCAATGCATTGACGATTCCGCCCCAGCCATCTCCGCAGGGGGGGTGAGATCAATATTTTGATGCCTGTTTCGATTTGTCATGCTATATTTTGTGGCTAACCGGAGTTCGATGGCGCCTGATGCGTCCGACCGACGGTCAACAGATAAGAGACAGCCCATGAAACTCACCATCGATCGGATCAGCCTTCTTCGGCCACTCGGCCAGGTCCAGTCCGTGGTCGAACGCCGCAACACCATTCCGATCCTGGCCAATGTCGTGCTGCAGGCCGCCGACGGCGCGCTGCTGATGACAGCCACTGACATGGACATGGATATCGCAACGCAGGTTGAATGCGCGGTCGCCACCGCCGGAACGACGACGGTGTCGGCGCATCTTCTGTACGATATCGTTCGCAAACTGCCCGATGGCGCAGAGGTCGAGATTGCGGTCGCCGACGGCCACGCCATGATCAGTGCCGGACGGTCGAACTTCCGTCTTCCGACATTGCCTGTCGAGGATTTCCCGACGATCAGTGTCGGCGACATGCCGGACGCCTTCGCCATCACCGCCGCCGATATGCGCGACATGATCGATGCGACGCGGTTCGCCATCTCCACCGAAGAGACTCGCTACTATCTGAACGGCATCTATATCCACAAGTCCGAGCAGGGCGACCTGTGCGCCGTGGCGACTGACGGCCACCGTCTGGCGCTGACCCGCCAGGGACTTCCCGCCGGCGCCTCTTCGATGCCGTCGGTGATTGTCCCGCGCAAGGCCGTAACCGAGCTTCGCAAGCTGCTTGATGACTTTGACGGTGAAATCGGCATGTCGCTGTCCGATACCCGCGCCGAGTTCAGCTTTGGCACGGTTCGACTGAAGACAAAGCTGATCGATGGTACTTTCCCCGACTACACCCGCGTCATCCCGCGCGGCAACGACCGGATCATGCAGGTCGATGCGGCCAGCTTCTCGGCTGCGGTCGACCGGGTCTCGACCATTTCCTCGGAAAAGTCGCGGTCGGTGAAGATGCGCCTGCAACCCGGAAGCCTCAGCCTCTCGGCAAGCAGCACGGATGCGTCGAGCGCCGACGAGGCACTGGAAGTCAGCTATGACGGACCGGAAATGGAAATAGGCTTCAATGCCCGCTACCTGCTTGATATCGCATCGCAGGTCGACAGCGACGTCATCGAGTTCGCGCTGGCCGACCAGGGCGCGCCGAGCCTGGTCCGCACCCCCGGTGACGAGGCCACGCTGTTCGTGCTGATGCCGATGCGCGTGTGAGTTGCCATTGGCGGTGCTGACGGACATCACGCGGGCATTGCCGGATGAGCAGGTGCATACAAGGCTTGCCTCGTTGACCATTCAGGACTTTCGAAATTATGACAGCTGCCGCCTCGAGATCGATGCGCCGAAAATACTTCTTCTCGGTGAGAATGGGTCCGGCAAGACCAACCTGATGGAAGCTGTTTCCCTTCTTGCACCAGGTCGCGGCCTGCGCCGGGCAAAGGCCGAGCATCTGCCCCGCCAGTCTACCGGCAATGTGGACTGGGCAGTCTCCGCACGGGTCACGAGCGGCGGCGAGACCGTGTCGCTCGGCACGGGTGTCCGCGCCGACAGTGAGGGGCCGCGCCGGGTGATGCGGCGTGATGGCGAAACCGTGTCGCAGGCCGAGGTCGGCCGCCTGTTCTCCGTATCCTGGCTGACGCCGCGAATGGATGGCATTTTCATCGACAGCCCGGGCGCGCGCCGCCGGTTCCTCGACAGGCTGGTGATTGCTTTTGATCCGGCGCATATCGGCAGGACGAGCCGCTATGAGAAGATGCTTCGTGAACGTACGACGCTTCTGTCGGAGGGGCGTGGTGACGAGGCCTGGCTATCAGCTATCGAGACCAGCCTTGCGGAAGCGGCCGTCGCGGTGACGGCGGCGCGGAAGTCGCTGATCAGCGATCTCAATGCTGAGGCGGCAGAAGGCTGGTTCGGCTTTCCGGGCGTTGCGGTGCGACTCGACGGCACGCTGGAAAGCTGGCTCGAAGAGGAGTCGGCACTGGCCGCCGAGGACAGGTTCATTGCCGATGCCCGCACCCGCCGCCTGGCGGGTGACCCGGGACTTGCAGGACCGCATGCAAGCGACCTGTCGGCCTGCAACAGCCAGACCGGCCTTTCGGCAAGCCTTGCTTCGACCGGCCAGCAGAAGGCATTGCTCATTGCCGTGGTGCTGGCCCATGCACGGCTTCAGGCACGGCGGCTCAGGCGCCCGCCGGTGCTGCTGCTGGATGACGTCGTCGCGCATCTCGACATTGCACGGCGCGGCGCGCTGTTCGATGCGGTAGATGCTGTTGGCGGCCAGACCTGGTTCAGCGGCACGGACGAAGATGATTTCACGGGCCTTGAGGCCCAGCCGGTGCGGATTGAGGCCCCTGACGGGACCGCCCGCATCACCACTCCGGAGGATGATCAATGACCGGCAACGAAACTTCAGGCGATACCCCGGCCCCGCATGATGGCGGCGAGGATTATGGTGCGGATTCCATCAAGGTCCTGAAAGGGCTTGATGCGGTGCGCAAGCGTCCGGGCATGTATATCGGCGATACCGATGACGGCTCGGGGCTTCACCATATGGTTTATGAGGTGGTGGACAACGCCATCGATGAGGCGCTGGCCGGCCATTGCGACATTGTCGAGGTGATCCTGAACGCCGACGGGTCGGTTTCGGTCACCGATAACGGGCGCGGCATTCCGGTTGAGATTCACCCCGAAGAGGGCGTGTCCGCCGCCGAGGTGATCATGACCCAGCTTCACGCCGGCGGTAAGTTCGACAACAATTCCTACAAGGTTTCGGGTGGTCTTCACGGCGTCGGCGTATCGG
>JAKMFG010000223.1 GCA_022425565.1 Alphaproteobacteria bacterium | reverse complement strand
GCTATGCACGCTGTAGACGACATCCGGTTGTTCACACCTCGGCTGAGGGTGAAGGGGTCGAGGGTTCGAATCCCGCCGCTCCGACCATTCACTTCATTCATGGCCTGAAGGCTTTTCCAGCGCCTGTTGTCAGCAGGGTCAGTCGTCTACTGCTCTACGCGCTGTGTGCCTGCGGTTTGGGGCCCCTTCGCCAGCCGGTTGGTCAGGCGCTGCATCAGCTTTGTGACGAAGCGAAGACATAGAATGATGCAGAAGAATACGGTGAACCCGAGTAAAGCTGGCAAGAAGAATTGTCCAAAAACTGTCGGCATCAGTTGAGCCTCCTGGCGTGAGGCCGTATTCCGTCATCGTTGGTCTCCAGGCCGGGACTCAGGGCGGGGTTCAGAATTTCTGCCACCTTTTTTGGGACTAGATGGTCGGCCACCTCCGGACAGGCATTCGCAAAGGCATGGCATGCCCGCATGAAAGCATCGCGGCCAAGCAGACCATCGTTTTTCCGGGCATTGTTGTATGTCTGGCGCACCATTTCCTCAATGGATTGTCGTGCTACAAACGGGCGGCCAAGCCTGAAGTTGTGCTGCCCCATGATCAGTAATTCCGCGCACGAAAGCTTGGAATTGCGCGAGTTATCGGCCGTGCGTTGGCAAGGCAGACGCGGGCGAGGCGCCGTGCGAGGCTCCTGACGGGAAGCCAGTACATTGACCATATCGATCCTGTAAATCTGGCTGTCTCCTTGCCAATACCGAATGACAGGGTCTCTGAGACGGAATGATGGAAGGAACCGAACATCCGGTCCCATACCGACAGTGTTACACCGAAATTCCGGTCATAATGCCGTTCGGACTGCGAATGGTGTAGCTGATGTTGCGCCGGTGACATGAGCAGCCGTTCAACCGCTTGCGGATAACGAATTGCGATATGCGAATGGCGCAGGTTTGAGCCAAGCCCGTGAAAGGTCACAACGAATATGTTGACGCCGAAAATCGTCAGCAGGTCGACCTGATTGCCGAACAGGAATACAAAGCCCGCGATTGTTACGCCCTGAACGAGCGCGCTGCGCGCTGTGAAGACCAGCCCTTCGACAGGGTGGGTGCGTGTCACGGTGAGTGGCGTCAGTGTCTCGGCGCTATGATGGAATTTGTGGAAATCCCACAGGGCGGGAATCCGGTGCAGTGCGAAATGCACCACAAAACGCGTGAAATCATCAAAGAGAAAGAAGACCAGCGTGAAGCTGAGAGCGGCCGTCCAGTAGCCGGCACCTTCAAACAGCCCGAGTGGGATCACGGTTTGCTGGTGCAGCAATTCAAAGATCAGCGTGGCGATGGCGAGTTGTGTCAGCAATACAGGGCGCAGCCAGAAAAAGATCACGCGGTTGATCAAAAACGAGGCCAAGTCATGGCGGCTTGAGCGGCTGAACCAGACCTTGCGATCAAAGAATGTCCTGATTGCCGAGCCGATCGAATGACGCTTGATAAGACAGAGCCAGACAGTCGCGATCACCGATGCTGACAGCAGATAGCCAAGGAACAGCCGTTTTTTGGGATTGAAAAACTGCGAGGCGAGGTCTGACCAGATAATGTCGAGCCATTCAATCATCTTCGTTCACTCCTGAGAAAGATTGGCCACGGGGGGTGGGGCCCCCGTGGCAACCCTAACGTTCATGCAAACGTCAGTCGTTTTCAGCGCTGTTGCCCGAACCCAGAACCTCAGCCAGGTTTGAAATGCCTGAGATCTTGTCGTTGTTGCGAGCTTCAACACCGAATTCCTCGACCATAAGGTTCTGGAGTTTGAGCATGTGAACGGCGAAACCGTCCATCGACTCGCCGTTGGCAAGCGTGTAGGCACCGTTCGACATGCCGTTGACTTGCGTGCCGTCGGGCATGACAGGGCCCATACCGACGAGACGGTCCATCTTCACGCCAATTTCACCAAGATCGACGCCGCTGGTATGAAGTGACAGCGAGAAGCCCGCCAGTTCGCCCCAGTATTTGGCGTATTTGCGAAGAGCGGCCTGATGTTCGGCTTGTTCCGCGGAGCCGTTGACACGCCACATATTGCCACCCATCGTTGCCTTGACGGCTTCGATGTTGCTGTAGACAGAGCCAGCATACTTGAACACCGCTTCCGCGATTACCTTCTCCCAATTGGAACAGATGGTGCGAGCATGGCGCTTCACTTCACGACGCTGTGGGTTGGTCAGTTTCTCGCCGTTGGCGTCGGCGATAACCTGCCGGCCGTTGATGAACGCCGTGGTGATGGTGTTGTAATAGCTGGTGTTTCCGCCCTTGTCGAAGCCGGCCGCGTAATAGGCATGCGCATAGTTCATCTCCGACTTCAGGTTAACCACACCGTCACCATTGGCATCAGCATCACGCATGTTTTTCTTCTTGGTGATATCGTAGTTCTGTTTTGGAGACAGGGTTGCGCCATGCGCGGCAGCTCCCCAATAGCCGAATGCCTCGTCCCAGCTGTGCTCCTTGCCAGTGTAGTAGGCGCCATCCTTGTAGGGCTTGTCGTTCGGCTTGTTATCGGCGTTCATCTTCTCGTCGAGATAATTGTCGCAAGCCTGATGATAGAAGACACCGCCCATGGTGAATTTCGAGACCAACTGCCCATAGTCATAACCATGCGTGGCGTCGTAACCCTTTTCGGTCGCGGCCGCCATGTTGATCATCGATTCAAGGACTTCCTTGCCGGTCATGTTGCCAGGCCAGCCGGGCAGGCTGCCCTTATAGGCTTTGCCGGACAGGTTTGTCTTTGACACTGTGTTGATGTCGGTAACGTCGACTTTGAAGCTGTCGCCTGACTTTGGGTCGAGTAGGGCAAGTTCGCCGTCGGCACCGTTGAAATAGGACATGGTAACGTCCAGCGAGGCACCGCTCCCGATGGCCTTCTTCAGGCTGTTGTGAAGAAGCTGGCGTCCAATCTGGCCTGAGTAGGATACGGAGTCTGTCTTGTCTCCATTGTAGCCCTTCAGCGTAATTGGATACGGGCCGTATACATCGCCTGCAATCGCAGGAGATGTAATCGCTGCGAGTGCGATGCCCGCGACAGTGCTCATAAGCAGCTTGTTCTGTTTCACTTTAACTCCCCCTAGTTGGTTATCTGCTGTCCGCGCTGTCTATGTCTGCGAACATGATTTTGTGTAATTGATAATCATTATCAATTGCAAGTGAATCCGTACTAATTTGGTCCGTTATTTTGTCGCAGCTTGCTATGTAGTTGAATTCAAACTGCTAAATATTCTTTTGGGAATGGAGATGTCAGAGGAATCTGGTGGATCTGGCGAGTTTGGTTTTCAGAGCCTCTATAGGGTGAGCTGCCGATCAGGATCGCCGCAGGCTGCTCTGGCTTGCTCGTTGGTCTTTGGAATTCGCCCAGAGGATGTTGTACTTTGTGCCAAGATCTCTGCGATTGTCGGGACGAAAGACTGGAAGACGCCATGTATCGATCAAAGCTGGAAGCGGAAATAGCCGAATTGCGCGCGCTGAGTGACAGCTCAAAGCAGTCGCGTGCGCCGGTAACGCTCGACCAGCAATCGGTTGGGCGGTTGTCCAGGATGGATGCGATGCAGCAGCAATCCATGGATCTGGCGAAAGAGGAAAGACGCGCACAAAGGCTTGGCGTCCTCGCCGCAGCCCTTAAACGGATAGACGAGGACGAATTCGGGTATTGCCTGAGGTGCGGCGAGGACATTCCTCCGGCGCGTCTTGATGTCGACCCCGCCGTCACCCTTTGCGTTGATTGCGTGGGATAATCACCTTGTCACAGCAGCAAATTGGCAAAGGCTATGCCTGGCTTGTCTGGAGCCTTGCCGCCATCTCGTTCGGCTACGCCTTTTTTCACCGAGTGACACCCTCTGTCATGGTGTCCGACCTGATGGCCGACTTTGCCG
Organism: Alphaproteobacteria bacterium; assembly: GCA_022425565.1. Taxonomy (GTDB): domain Bacteria; phylum Pseudomonadota; class Alphaproteobacteria; order Puniceispirillales; family Puniceispirillaceae; genus UBA8309. The sequence continues at coordinate 10,724 of JAKMFG010000223.1, read as the reverse complement.
TCAGCGGCGCCGTCCTCGGAACGCTGTCGGCGCTCTATTTCTATCCCTATGTGCTGTTGCAGGTGCCGCTTGGCGCCATGCTTGAGACCTTCGGCACGCGTATTCTCCTGTCCGGGTTTCTTCTCCTTGCCGGGATCGGCTCGATAGTATTTGCGCAGGCGACCAGTATCGAGGTTGCCTATCTCGGGCGTTTCCTGATCGGGTTCGGCGCCAGTGTCGGGTTCCTCGGATCGCTTGCCCTGGCCTCGAAATGGTTTCCGCCGCACCGGTTCGCCTTTCTGGCCGGCCTTGCCATGTTTGCGGGAATGACCAGCGGGATGGTGGCGCAGGCGCCATTGGCCTTTCTGGTCGATCTCTATGGCTGGCGTGCCAATATCCTGGCGCTTGGCTTCGCGGGTTTCATTCTTTCGTTTCTGGTGTTCCTGTTCGTTCGCAACCAGCCGGCGAACCAGTTGCCACCGCGGGCGGAGCCGTTTGCCAGCCGGCAGAAATGGCGTGAGCTTGGCTCGGCACTCAAATCTGTAATGCGAAATGCGGATGTCTGGAAGACCTCGCTTGTAGCCGCGACCATGTCGGGGCCGATGCTTGTGATCGGCGGGCTCTGGGGCACGCCATATCTGATGGTGAGGTTCGATCTGTCGCGTCCCGAGGCTGCATTTTTCATGTCTCTGCTGTTGCTGGGATGGGCTGTTGGCGCGCCGTCCAGCGGTTGGCTGTCCGACCATATCGGCAGGCGCAAACCGATCCTCGTCATCTGTCTCATCGTCATTTGCATCATGCTGGCTGTCGTGACGGGCATTCGCGACCTGCCGCTGGGTGTGGTGGTTGCGTGCTTTGTCGTGATCGGCCTGTCAGGTGGCGGGATGACAGCCTGCTTCGGGTTGGTCAAGGATGTGATGCCGGCACCGCTGGCCGGCGCGTCAACGGGTGTCGTGAACTCCATGACTGTGGCTTCAGGTGCCATCCTGCAGCCTTTTGTCGGGCTAGCGCTGGATCTCCAGTGGGACGGCAGGCTCGTCGATGGGGCACGGCATTATGCGGAGGGCGATTACCGGATGGCTTTCACGCTGGTGCTGGCGGCGGCTGTTGCCGGTCTTGTAACAGCTGTGTCGCTTCGGGAGACGCCCCGCAAGCGGACGCCACAGGCCCTCACTCTTTGATAAGAGGCTGGACACTCGCCGCAACCAACGCAATCCTGTCTGTATTGACTGGCCGGTGCAGGTGGTGGTGACGCGTGATGACACAGAATGGCAGTGAAGTTTCGAAGGGCATTCTACGCCTTGACGGGCAGGCGGCGATCGTCGTCGGTGGTGGCCAGACGCCGGGGCAGACTATTGGTAACGGCCGTGCGACCGCCGTCACCTATGCCAAGGCCGGGGCGCGGGTACTGGTCGCTGACCGTGACCTTGATGCTGCCGCCGCCACGGTAGCTGAGATCACCGCCGAGGGTGGCGAGGCCGTTCCATTGCGTGCCGATGTCACTGACGAGGCCGATATCGCCGCGATGGTTGCAGAGGCATGCAAGCGCTGGGGCAGGCTCGATATCCTGCATAACAATGTCGGTATTTCGGTTGCCGGCGGCGATGCGGAAATCAGCAGGATCGAGGGTGACGCATTCGACAGGATCATGGCCATCAACCTGAAATCCATGGTTCTCGCCATCAAACATGCCCTTCCGGTCATGCGCGACCAGCAAAGCGGAAATATCATCAATATTTCTTCGACAGCAGCGCATGAGGAATACCCATGGGTCACCTACAAGGCCAGCAAAGCTGCCGCCAAGGCGATGACCGAACAGGTGGCGTTGCAGAACGCGCCGCACGGCATCCGGGTCAATTGCATCCAGCCGGGTCTGATGAATACGCCTATGGCAGTGGATGCGCGGATGGATGCCTGGAACATGACGCGCGACGAGGTTGTGGCGATGCGAGATGCGAAAGTGCCACTCGGCGGCAAGATGGGAACCGCCTGGGATGTTGCGAACGCCGCGCTGTTCCTCGTCAGTGACGAGGCCCGCTTCATTACCGGTGTCACACTGATGGTTGATGGCGGCGCACATTGCCGGATAGGATAAGAGAAATATAAGTAATGTTTTCAATATTTTGAACGGAGTTTCTAATGTCAAGATATAGAAAAATCATGCAGCGGATCGGGGCTGGTGAATGCATCCTGATCGACGGTGCCACCGGAACCGAGGCCGAAAGGCGCGGTATTCCGCAGCTTGACAATGCCTGGAATGGCGGTGGTGCGCTGAGCCATCCTGATATCGTGCGGCAGGTTCATCTCGATTACCTGCATGCAGGTGCCGAGATGATCATTAGCAACAGCTTTGCTACGCATCTCCACGCGCTGGAAGCTGCAGGAGAGGAAGCACGGTTCGAAGCCTATAACCAGCGCGCTGTTGAACTTGCGGTCGAGGCAAGAGCCGAAGCCGGCAAGAAGGATGCTCTGGTCGCGGCCGGCGTATCCTACTGGAGCTGGCGCGGCGACATGCCGACAGCCGACAGCATGCGTGAGGCGACGCGTCGTCAGCTTTCGATCATGGCCGAGGCGGGAGCCGACATTATCCTTCTTGAAATGATGATCGATCTGGCAAATTTCGAGACGACGCTGGAGGCGGCACAGGGCCTCGGTCTGCCGATCTGGGCCGGCATCACCACCGGACGCGCGCCGGAGGGGCACATCCGGTTGCGAAAGGGTGATCCACTGGCGCCGGCGCTGGAACTTGCAAAGCAGGGTGGTGTCGAACTGATCAACATCATGCATACCGAGGTCGAGTTTGTGACGGATTCCATTGAGGCTGTGCGAGGTGGCTGGAATGGCCCGATCGGGGTCTATGCGCATTCCTCGACCGAAATCGACAAAAAATGGGTGTTCGAAAATGTCATCTCGCCGGACGAATACTGTGCGCTTGCGGCTGGCTGGAAGTCACAGGGTATCAGCCTGATTGGCGGCTGCTGCGGAATCGGCGCTGCCCACATTCACAAATTGCGCGACGATCTGGATTGATCTGCCGCATGCGCCAGCTGGTTGGCTGTGCTAGTTTTCTTCCAACTTCAACTTGCCGACACGGAGCCCCCATCATGTCACTGACAGTCTATCTTTCCGGTGAAATCCATACCGACTGGCGTGACCAGATTACCGAGGGCGCGCGCGGCCTCGATGCTGTCTTTACCGGCCCGGTCACGGACCATGAGGCGAGCGACGATTGCGGTGTCAGAATCCTTGGCGAGGAGCCCGACAAATTCTGGCACGATAACAAGGGTGCCAATGTGAATGCCATCCGCACCCGCAATGCCATCGCAGCCGCCGATATCGTCGTCGTGCGGTTCGGTGACAAATACAAGCAGTGGAATGCGGCGTTCGATGCGGGCTATGCAGCCGCGCTCGGCAAGTCATTGATTATCATGCATGGTTCCGACCATCAGCATGCGCTGAAAGAGGTTGATGCGGCAGCCCTTGCGGTGACTGAGACGCCGGAGCAGGTGGTTCATATCCTGCGTTATGTGCTGGAAGGCACACTTCCCTGAGCCTGCGACGGTCCGAGGTCTTGTACCTGCGTCCGTCAGCGCCATATAGGCGTGGGGGATGACTTTGTTTACAGGACGGATGACCTATGAGTGAACCACGTGCTTGCGGCTGCGGCCGCTCCCCGACTGGCAATTGCATTGGCTGGCATAAGCTGACTGCTGAGGAATATGAGGCGAAGCTGGCCGCCTACAAGGAAAAGCAGGCCAGTAAGGCCGAGGCCGCGGAATAGACCGCCCAGACCGGCACGACCAGATGCTGATATGATACATCAGGGTCAGGCCGGCAGTGCGCCGGCCGCCTCGTCGTCTACCAACTCGTCAATTTCGATATTCTGGCCTGCAGCGATGCCGAACTCGATGCGCCGCATGGCGACATGGGCCAGGCGGCGCGTCAGATGATTTCGCCGCTGCCCGGCCAGCTTGGCAAGCGGCGCCGGCTGAACCTCGAGACAGTCGAATCCGTCCGTGATGATGATGCCGCTCTCGTCCGGGCCCGGAAGCAGCTCGCGCGGAAACCCCTCGGCGACCGCAAAATAGAACCGGTCTGCCCATTCCGGATATTCCTGCCATTTCCGGTCACTGATGAAATCCTGGCGTGATGATTTCACCTCGACGATGGTGATCTTGCCGCCACTGTCGATGGCGATCAAATCAACGCGCCGTCCGCTGCGAAGGGTGAATTCCCGCAGGCAGGCATCGCCGCGCTCTATAAACATGCGGGCGACGGCGCCGGTAATCCGTTCGGTGGGTATGTGGTCGGCCGGGTTCATGCTTTTGTTCACCTCATGTTCTCATTTGGAGACGATATCGCATCAACCAGGTCTTTGCCAAATATGCGGGAAATAATTTGTGACGCGCTGACTGGGTCTGGACTGACCCCGCCTTGGTCAGCCTTTGCGACGGGCGGCGGCGATCAGGGCGCGGGTGTAATCTTCGCGCGGGTTTGTCATGATGTCTTCAGCGGTCCCTTGCTCGACCACAAGGCCGTCCTTCATCACCAGCATCTCATGGCTAATCGAGGCAATCAGCGCGATATCGTGGCTGATGAAGACATAGCCAATGCCGTAGCGTGCCTGCAGGTCCTGAAGAAGCTGGATAAGGGTTTTCTGGACCGTCATGTCGAGGGCGGAAGTCGGCTCGTCGAACAGAATCACACGCGGTCTGAGCACCAGTGCCCGTGCAATGGCAATACGCTGGCGCTGGCCGCCGGAAAATTCATGCGGATAGCGGCTGGCAACCTGCGGGTCTAGTCTGACTTCCTGCAGCACTTTGGCGACGGCGTGACTGCGCTCTTCTGCTGTGCCGATGTCATGTGCCACCAGCCCTTCGGCAATGATGTCACCCACTGACATGCGGGGTGACAGGGCGCCAAACGGGTCCTGAAAGACGATCTGAACATCACGGCGGAATTCCTTCAGCCTGGCTGCGCTCTTTGCGGTGACAACCTTACCGTCAACGGCGACTTCGCCTTCATGGTCCACCAGCTTGGTGATGGCGCGCGCCAGCGTTGATTTGCCGGAGCCACTCTCACCGACGATGCCGAGTGTGCGAGCGCCATGAAGCTCGAGATCAACGCCATCAACGGCGCGAATCCAGTCTGTGGTGCGGCGCAGCAACCCGCGGCGGATCGGGAAATGGACCTTGATGTCGTGCGCGGTCAGCAGCGGGTTGCCCGGCGTCGGCTCTGGCCGCCTGATGCCTTCCGGCTGGGCGGCAATCAGATCGTGTGTATAGGCCTCGCGCGGGGCGGCGAAAAGGCTGGCGGCACCACCGCTTTCCACAAGCTCTCCATGGCGCATGACGAATACGCGATCGGCGATCTGACGGACAACGCCAAGGTCATGCGTGATGAACAGCATCGACAGGCCCTCGGTGCGTTTCAGGTCGGCCAGAAGGTCGAGTATCTGGGCCTCGATGGTGACGTCGAGCGCCGTTGTCGGCTCGTCGGCGATCAGCATGTCGGGGCTGTTGGCAAGCGCCATGGCGATCATCACCCGCTGGCGCTGGCCGCCAGATAGTTCATGCGGATAGCTGGCAAGCCGCGTTTCGGCCCCCGGGATGCCGACACGATCCAGCAGGTCGAGGGTGCGGGCACGCGCCGCCTCGACGCTCATCCCCTGATGCTGGCGCAGGCTCTCGCCGATCTGCTTTTCAATTGTGTGGAGCGGATTGAGCGATGTCATCGGCTCCTGAAAGATCATCCCGATTTCATTGCCGCGCAGCCGCCGCATGGCTGTTGCATCGCCGCGGTCGATTTCGGCGCCTTTCCAGAACACGCCGCCACCCTGTTCAGCATTGTCCGGCAGCAGGCCGAGGCTAGCCAGCGCCGAGACAGATTTCCCCGACCCGCTTTCACCAACCAGCGCAACGGTCTCGCCGGCGGCGATGTCCAGAGACAGACCCTTGACCGCACGCGTCTGGATGCCGTCACCGTGGAAGGTGACGGACAGGTTCCGAAGCGAGAGAAGCGGCGCGCTCACGAGAAAGTCTTTCGCGGGTCGAAGGCGTCGCGCACACCCTCGAAAATGAAGACGAGCAGGGCGAGAAGCAATGCGAAGACTAGGAAGGCGGTGATGCCGAGCCAGGGGGCCTGAAGGTTCTGCTTGGCCTGAAGGGTCAGTTCACCAAGTGACGGGGCAGAGGAGGGAAGCCCGAAGCCGAGGAAGTCGAGCGCCGCCAGCGAGCCGATGGCGCCTGTGACGATGAAGGGAAGCATGGTCAGCGTCGCCACCATGGCGTTAGGCAGCACATGGCGGAACATGATTGTCAGCGGCCGCACGCCAAGCGCCTTGGCCGCCTGCACATATTCGAAGTTCCGCGCACGCAGGAATTCGGCGCGCACCACCCCGACAAGCGCGGTCCAGCTGAACAGCGTCATCAGGAAGACCAGAAGCCAGAAATCCATCCGCCAGATCGCCGAGACGATGATGATGATGTAGAGCGACGGCGTCGCGCCCCAGATTTCGATCAGGCGCTGGGCGAACAGGTCGGTCTTGCCGCCGAGATATCCCTGCACCGCTCCGACCAGGATGCCGATGGCAGATGCCATCACCGACACGAAGATGGCGAATAGGACAGACAGCCTGAAGCCATAGATGATGCGGGCAAGAACGTCGCGTGCGGTATCATCGGTGCCGAGCCAGTGGTCGGCATCCGGCGGCGAGGGGGCCGGCACATCGAGCGTCGATATGGTCGAATGGTGAAAGGGGATCAGCGGCCAGACGATCCATCCGGTCTTGGCGGGCTGGTCGCCGATGATGCCGTCACCTGCATCCTCGATCAGCAGCTCGGGCGTGTCCCAGCAGGCATCGAGCCCGCCGGTAACGATCAGGCATTGCACCTCGACATCGCCATAGATGGCTTCGGTCCGAAGATCGCCGCCAAATGTCTGTTCGGAATAGAACTGGAAGATCGGCATGTAGTAGCCGTCGCGGTATTTCATCAGAATCGGCCGGTCATTCGCCAGAAGCTCGGCAAAGAGCGACAGGGCGAAACAGGCGCAAAAGACAATCAGCGAGACATAGGCCCGCCTGTTCCGCCGGAAATTCTGCCAGCGCCGCTTATTCATACTGTTGCCGGTCATACTGGTGCCGGTCATGACATGCGCCTCTCGAAATCAATCCGCGGATCGATCCAGACATACATAAGGTCCGAAACAAGCCCGATGAACAACCCGATCAGGCTGAAGATGTAGAGCGTCCCGAACACCACCGGATAGTCGCGGGCGACAGCGGCCTCGAACCCCATGCGCCCGAGCCCGTCGAGCGAAAAGATGGTCTCGATGATCAGCGAGCTGCCGAAGAAGACCGACACGAACACGGCCGGAAATCCGGCAATGACAATCAGCATCGCGTTGCGGAAGACATGGCCGTAAAGGACACGTTTCTCACTCAGCCCCTTGGCCTTTGCGGTCAGCACATATTGCTTGCGAATTTCGTCGAGGAAGGAGTTTTTTGTCAGCAGGGTCAGGGTGGCGAAGGCCGAGATTGTCGAGGCCAGAACGGGAAGTGCGATATGCCAGAAATAATCCAGTATCTGCTGCCATAGGGACATATCGGCGAAATCTGGAGATACCAGGCCGCGCAGCGGGAAGATTTTCATGTAGGATCCGCCGGCGAACAGCACCAGCAACAGGATCGCGAACAGGAAGCCCGGAATGGCGTAGCCGACGATGATCAGGCTTGAGGTCCAGCTGTCAAAGGCTGTGCCGTCGCGCACCGCCTTGCGGATGCCGAGCGGGATCGAGATCAGATAGGCGAGCAGCGTCGTCCACAGCCCCAGCGAGATGGAGACCGGCATTTTCTCGAGGATCAGGTCGGTGACGGCGATCGAGCGAAAATAACTCTCGCCGAAATCAAACCTCAGATAGTCCCAGACCATGCCAAGGAACCGTTCGAGCGGTGGCTTGTCAAACCCGAACTGCCGTTCGAGGTCGGCGACGAAATCCTCCGGCAGTCCCTGTGCGCCGAGATAGTCCCCGCGTTCGCTTGGCTGGCGTATTTCACCGCCACCGCCGGCGATCCCCTCGAAGACGTCTGTTTCCTGCTCAAGCTGCGCCAGTATCTGCTCGATCGGGCCGCCTGGCACGAACTGCACCAGTACGAAATTGATCAGCATGATGCCGAACAGGGTCGGCAGGATCAGTGCCAGTCTGCGCAGGATATAGGCCAGCATGCCGGCAACGCCTCCGTATCAGCGGCGCTAGAAGGCGCCGGCCGCCTTCAGCTTGTCATGCGCCGCCTGGTCGAACCACCAGAAATCCAGAGTGCCAAGCGCATAGGGCGGCAGGTTCTCGGGATAACGATACATGTCGTAATAGGCGACTGTGTGCGTGTTCTTGAACCATTGCGGGACCCAGAACACCTCGGCGCGCAGAACCCTGTCGAGCGCTCTTATGGCATCGTCGAGGGTGGCCCTGTCTTCGGCCGCCGTGACGGAATCGATCAGGCTGTCCACCGCCTCGCTGCCATATCCGGCGAGATTGAAGATCGAGAATTCGGCACTTTCCGAACCGAAATACTGTTCGAGCTCCGAGCCGGGTGTCAGCGCCGTGCGGAAATTGCCGACAACCATGTCGAAATTGAAGCTGCGTTCACGCTCGGTCATCTGCGCATTGTCGATCCTTGTGTGCAAGGCATCAACACCAAGCGCCCGAAGATTCTCGATGTAGGGATTGATCACCCGGTCGAACGCCTGTGAATCGTTCAGGATTTCTACTTGAAGGGTCTCGCCCGCCGCGTTGCGCCGCATGCCGTCATCCCCGACCGGCCAGCCTGCTTCGTCGAGCATGGCCGAGGCGCGGCGCAGGTTCTTTCGGTCGAGCTGGCGTTCCGAGGAGTCAGGTGCCATCACGACAGGTCCGTCCAGCACACCCGCCGCAAGCTTGTCCGCCAGTGGTTGCAGGAAGGCAAGCTCACCCTCCTTTGGCGCGCCCTCGGCCTTTAGGTAACTGTTTTCCCAGAAGGAATCGATCCGCTCATAGATGCCATAGAACAGCGTCTTGTTGGACCATTCGAAGTTGAACATCATGCCGATGGCCTGACGCACGCGCTTGTCCTGAAACTTGTCGCGCCGCAGGTTGAAGACAAAGGACTGACCGCTGGCAAGCGTTCCGTCAGGCGGAGTGTCCTTTTTCGCCCAGCCGTTCTGGATGGCCGGGAAATCATAGCCGGTCGCCCAGATTTTCGATGAAGCCTCGGTCCGGTATGTGTAGGTGCCGGCCTTGAACCCTTCGAATGCGCTGTTGTAGTCGGCGAAATATTCGATCCTGATACGGTCGAAATTGTGCCGCCCCTTGTTGATCGGAAGGTCATTGCCCCAATAGTCGGGATTGCGCCGGTAGACGATCTGCTGACCCACTTCCAGTGTGTCGAGAACATAGGGTCCGGAGCCAAGCCCTGGTGTCAGGGTCGATGCCTCGAAATCGGCGCCACTCGTCTCATAATAGGCTTTGGAGAAGATCGGCAGTCCGCCGGCCGTCTGCGGCAGGTCGCGCGTAGGCTCACCCTCCTTGAAGGTAAACTTCACCCGGTGCGGGCCGAGCGCCTCGGCGCTCTCGATCTGCTTCTGGATAACTGCGCGGAACGAGGGGAGGCCCTTGTCGCGCAGGATTTCATAGGAAAAGACGACATCATCTGCCGTCAGCGGCGAGCCGTCGGAAAAGCGCGCTTCGGGGCGCATGTTGAAAATGACGTGCGACCGGTCTTCGGGATATTCCAGTGACTCCGCCACAAGGCCATAGACAGAATCAGGCTCGTCGGCTGTACCCTCGAGAAGGCTTTCGAAAAAGATCGAAGACAACTGCCCCGACCGGCCCTTGGTTGTGTAGGGATGCATGGAATCAAACGAACCAAATCCCCAGACCGAGATTTCCCCGCCTTTCGGCGCGTCCGGATTGACGTATTCCAGATGCGAGAACCCGGCGTCATATTTGAGTTCGCCGAATGTCGAAATGCCGTGTGATGTAATGACTTCTGCTTGGGCGGGTGCATGGACGCTCGCCGCAAAGGCCAAGGCTGTTGGCAAGACAAGGCCGAGTGCCTGCACACGCAGAGGTTTCAACGAAAATTTACGCGTGAACATGGTGCCGATCCTTTGTCCTCATGTCAGCCTTGGTACGGTTGCCGCAGCAGTGCAACTGCCCCCGCAACGCATGACCTCGTCTCAGGATATATGTGCTGGCGGCGGCTTGTATAGGGCAAGCCGCCTCATATCAGCCTGACGGTCCCATGGTTGTCCTGTTTCGACGACCCGGCAGGTTTGGTGTGGACCGGGCTTGCTGGGCGCTGTGGGATTGTCCTTGGGTTGCGCGCATTCGTCACATCCTTGTGATCGCTTTCTGCTTCCTTAACCTGAGTGATTGCGGAACTGTATGTTCAAGAATAACGCTGGCCGTTTCATGACGTGGCGGTCGGCACTAGATAAAGGGAGGAACACGCATGATTCCAGGTGCGTTCACATATCACAGGCCTGACAGCGTGGATGCTGCCATCGGCCTTTTGGCCGAATGGGGCGATGATGCCCGCGTCATCGCCGGGGGGCACAGCCTGATCCCGGTAATGAAGCAGCGGATCACCGACATCAGTCATCTTGTCGATCTGGCGGGTGTGGAGTCCATGAAAGGCATTTCCGTCGATGGCGGCACCGTCACCATCGGGGCTATGACCACCCAGCACGAACTGATCAGCAGCGATG
>JAKMFG010000175.1 GCA_022425565.1 Alphaproteobacteria bacterium | reverse complement strand
CCCTAATTCGGAAGAATAGATCGTGCTCGGCAGGAACAGCACGCCACTTTCCTCGACAAGCAACTGGCAGAACGCTTCGACACCGTCCTTCCCCTTGTAACGGGGGAAGGCCATGCAGGACCCGTCAGGGTGCCGCCAGTCAAACAGCTCCTCATGACGCGCGAAAAACGCATCCCATTTCGAAAGATTCTCGTCCACGATTGCACAGTTCTGCGCCAGGATCCGGTCACGATTGCGAAGGGCGATCATCGTCAGCCGTTCGCTGGGGCCCGAATTGCATATCGAGAGATAGTGCTTCATCCGCTCCATCTTCGACAGGATTTGTGCGTCCTGACAGGCGATCCAGCCGATGCGCAGCCCGGGCAACCCATAGGATTTCGACATGACATTCAGCGACAGGCCGCGTTCATAGACATCGGCGATGAACGGCAGATGCTGTGTGTCTGACTTGCCAAGTCCGTTGAAGATCTCGTCATGCAGGATATAGATGCCGTGCTTTCGGCAGATATCGATCAGCGCCTCATACCGGTCCGGCGGCAGGATCGCACCGGTCGGGTTGTGTGGAAAGTTGATCGTTACCAGCCTCGTATTCGGCCTGATGGCGGCAGCCAGCCGGTCGATATCAAGCGACCAGTTGTCGTCAGGGTCGAGGGGAATGCCCGTCACCTCGCAAATGGCAGCCGGTAGCGTCTCGTGCGACTGGTAGTTGGGGGTAACCACTATGGCGTGGCTGTCCTTGTCGAGGATCACGCTGTTGGCGGCGAAGATGCCTTCGCTTGCGCCGGCGAAACACAGGATGTCGGATGCCGCCTGACCTGTATATGTGCCGGCGATCACCTCGCGCAGGTCTGGGGCGCCAAAGGTCTCGGTATAGCCGAGCCACATGCCTTCGAACGCCTCGCGGTCCTCGGGGCTCGCCATCGCCAGAAGCTCGCGCATCGACATGCTTTGTGCATCGGACGCAGTCATGTGATAGCGAGCCTTGAATTCCCATTTGGAAAAATGGGTTTCCAGTCGGAAATCTGGCAATGTTGTCATGATGATATGTCTCCGGCTCAGGGTGCTCGAAAATGATAAGGTTAGGACGTTCCGAAATAGAAGCCTTAATAGACCTGCCTGACGCCGCCCCAGCGATTGAGGCCGCCTATGTCGCCGCCAGCGAAGGTCGGGTGAACCTGCCGCCGGTCGGCCATATCACTTTCCCAGAAGCATCGGCGGACTGCCATATCAAATACGGGCATATGCAGGGCGAGGCGCATTTCGTCATCAAGGTGGCGACTGGCTTTCCGGAAAATGCAAAGACCGGCATCCCGACAGGCAACGGGCTGGTGCTGGTCATGTCTGCACAGACTGGTGAGGCGAAGGCCATTTTTCATGATGAAATGCTGCTGACCGACATCCGGACCGGCCTTGGTGGGGCAATTGCCTCACGGTCGCTTGGGCGCAAAAATGCAACCCGTCTTCTGGTGGTCGGCACCGGTCCACAGGCACAGTGGCAAATCCGATCGCATGCGGCTCTCATGCCCCACCTTTCCCATATCGGCCTCTGGGGGCGAAACCCGGACCGGGTGGGTGAGGCGATTGACGCGCTCGCGCCGGACCATCTGGTCCATCACGAACCGAATCTGGAACAGGCCGCCTGCGTTGCCGACATCATCGTCACGGCCACCGGTGCAACACATCCGTTGATCCGCTCGGGCTGGGTCATCCCGGGAACCCACATCACCGCTGTCGGCGCCGATGCGCCGGGAAAGCAGGAACTGGACGTTGATCTTGTCGCCAGTGCAGACCTCGTCACCGTCGATCTTGTGTCGCAATGCGTTGATCACGGCGAAACAGCCCATGCGATCGGACAGGGAAAACTGCCTGTGGACAGGCTGGTCGAGCTTGGTACCATCCTCTCCGACCCGCCTCAGGGACGACGCGATGATCACCAAATCACCATTGCCGACCTGACCGGCATTGCGGCTCAGGACATAGCCATGGCCAATACCGTCATGAAAGCCACCGCAAGAAGATAACTTGGATGCGGGTGCCCGCACACGAACAGATGCAAAAACCACCAGCCTGTCTTATGGTCCGGCCATGACAATCATTTACGTAGATGCAGACGCCTGTCCGGTGAAGGACGAAATCACCGCTATCGCCATTCGCCATGGCTGCCGTGCGGTGATGGTATGTAATGGCGGGATCAGACCCAATCCGCACGCGCTGATCGACCTCGTGATCGTGAATGACGGGCCTGACGCCGCCGATATCTGGATTGCCGAGACAGCGGTGGCTGGTGATGTCGTCGTCACCAACGATATCCCGCTGGCAGCAAAATGCGTTGCCAATGATGCCGATGTTCTGCGCCCCGACGGCAGCGTGATCAATGCCGCCAATATTGGCAGCATACTTGCCACGCGCGACCTGATGACCGATATGCGCGCGGCTGACCCGCTGCAGCAGAATGCCGGCCAGCATGGCAGGTCAAAACCGTTTTCCAAGGCAGACCGGGGCCGTTTTTCACAGGCGCTCGACCAGATATTGTCGCGACGAAACTGACCAGCTTCTCTGGTGAGGCGGCCTACTGGCTCAGACCCCGGCCAGCAGTTCCTTCTGGATCGCCCGTGGCCGGGTGATCGACAGCACCGTTCGGGCCTCCTGCCGGCGCCCGTCCTTGGCAAGGCAGACAGCGAGAGAGAAATCGATCAGATCGCGTTGCGCGTTGGATCCCCCGAGGCGGGCATGCTGCGGCTGCACCTCGACAAATGCGCCGGCCGCCTGACGCCAGTTCTGGCTTGCCATCTGCAGAATCCCGTTCGCCAGCACCCTTGTCAGGTCGGAGACCGGTCCTCTGGAACGCTCGACAATATCTTCCACCCTATCGGGGCGTCCGCCCTTGGCATGCGCGATGGCGGAATGCACATCAGCAAATCCCAGTCCCGGCTTTGGGAATTTGGCCAGCGCATAGTCGCTCAACTTCGTCCAGCGTTCTGCCGGCACGTCCACGCCCGCAAGTTCGGCCCTGAACAGCAGCGCGACATGATCGGTCAACACATTCAGCGGCGGTCCGGAACTGACCTCCGGCGCAATATGGTCGTCCAGCACCTGCCACATCTGATCCAGCCGGCCGCTCTCGAGAGACCATAGGCCTACATGCCAGGAAATATGATTATAGAGCGATGCAGACGGATCATATTCCTTCCACTGGCCGGTCAGGTAATCCAGTCCTTCTTCATCCCGCAGCTGCTCGTAGAACAGGTGCGCCTTCACATGCTTCGAATGCGCGCTGTCGGGATTTCTGTTCAGCGCTGCGTCGATGTTGGTTTCCGCCAGCTCCAGCTGACCCACCTCAAGCTGCGCAAAGGCCAGCTGCGAGAGAAGCCACCAGTCATCCCCATAGGCCGGGGCGAGCGCAGACAGGAATGAAAGCTGTTCCGACTCGCGTCCGCGCAAGCCGGAAAAACCGATCAGCCCGAACACGCCTGCGCACATCTGTGCGATCAGCACGTCACGGGGCCATTCCCTGACATGCTCATACACATGGCGTCTGGCTTCGGCCCCTTTGCCGGTCAGCAGCAATTTCGATGTGCGGATGTGTGATGCTTCCCTGGACGTCACTCCGGCAGACAGTTCCTCAGCGCGCGCGACACAAGCATTCACCCGGTCGCGTTCGGCACGAAGCTGCAGCTCCCGTGCAAGCCCGATATGGGCAAGTGCAAAATCCTCATCGGCCTCAATGGCTGAGTTGAATGCCGCCTCTACCCCGGGTTCGGCGCCGAGAAACCGCCTGACACCAAGATCATAGGCATCGCGTGCATCAGCAGATGTGGTGGACACCCCGTTTCCATAACCATCTTTCAGCACGTCCCACTCCTTGCAATTCGACCACTTGGGCATACCAGTCTAGCGCGCGACAGATCGCGGCGCAAAATGTCAAAACTGATCAAGACAGCAGGCAGCAGATGTCCACCGGTCCCGCCACTCCGCTGCAAAATTTGCATCGTCATCATGCAAATTTAAACATTTTACTTTGCGGATCATTGGTGGAGTTTAGTCTGCTGAATGTCAGAAATTCAACAGTCGCGGGATC
>JAKMFG010000167.1 GCA_022425565.1 Alphaproteobacteria bacterium | reverse complement strand
CAGCCGCACCGTCAGCCCGGCGGCCCGCAGGCTTTGTGCCATGTCGGCAAGCAACGAGCGAATCCCGCCTTTCAGATGCGCCGCCCCGGCCACATCCAGCCACAGCCCGTTGCCGTCACGCGCAATGACGGCGCCGGCCCCCGTGGCCTCGGCAACAGCCGGCGCGGTCAGCGGGCAATAGCGCCTGGCCCAGCGTGCCAGATGCAGCAGATCGGCGGCGTCGGCGGCATCGTCGCTGTCGCGCGAGACCAGGGTGGGACGCAGCGCCCGTGCATCGGCAAGGCGCATGCCGGGATGCAGTCCCTGCCGTGCGGCAAGGCGGCAAACCGAATCCACCAGATCGGCACCATGATAGGCACTTGTCAGGACCAGCGGCACGTCTGGCGGCAAATCGGATGGCAATTCAGATGTGTTGGCTGCCACACGGCGCACCCGTTCAGCCGCCAGATGCGGAAACCAGGCATGAATGATGACACGCTGCACAGCCACCCTCCACCAGCCTAACCGGCCAGCTGTGCCGAGGCGTGCCCGTTTGATAAATGGTGGGCTGAAGGGCGAACCCTGCGCAAGGGAAGCGATCCACGGGCCGAGCCGGACTTTACGAATGGCAGGGGCTCTGACACGGCCTCGGCCACATGTTCGCGCTGGATTTCGGACAGGCTGTTGGCATAGGCGTCCCATGACAGCTGCGATGACCAGGGACGGCCACCCCGCGCATGGCGCAGCTCGACCTGCCAGCAGGGACGCCAAGAGGAATGCCGGGAGGAATGCCGGGAGGAATGCCGGGAGAGATCGCGACCCGCATGCCCGGACAGCGCCGCAGAGGCAAAAGATTTGGCCACAGATGATGGGACCACAGATGATGGGGCGATATGCCAGAGGCTGTCGAACCCGCTCGCCGCCACCGGCCAACCCAACAGCAGGCCTGTCACGCCACTCGCCTCGGCCGCCAGCTGTGCACGCCTTGCCAGCCGCATCCAGTAATCCGACGTCTGGCTGACCCGGTCATACTCGACGATTACGGCGGCCAACCCCTCGGTACGGAGAATGTCCTCAAGCGCGGCAAGACGCGCGCCAGGGCTGGGGGAATCGACAATCAGCAGGCGTCCCGGATCAAGCCCGAGCGCCGCAAGCCCGGCCGCATAGAGCATGCCCGACCCGCCGGCAGCCGCCGCCGGACACCAGACAACCGGAGCCGCCTCGTCGGTCTGCGCGAGGATCCGCCGCAGCAGCGCCACCGCAAACCCCGTCAGCGCCCCGTCATGACCCGGCCGGCCACACAGCATATGAACACGGCCGAGGGCCAACCCACCGGCAAGCGCCGAATCGAGTGATTTGACACCAAGCGGCAGGCGCGTACTGGCAAGCCGCCCGTCAATCGCGGCAACTTCACGGCGCAGCATGTCAAAACGGCCATGGCGCGAAATATCATCATCATTCTGATTTTGTTTATATATTTCTGGAGTAATGCAGTCTGCATCTACCAGTGTGCTGCTGCCTGCAACATGTGCCATGACGAATTCTCCTGCCGTCAGCCTCTGATTGCTCTCATCTTTTGTTCTTGTTTTGTTCTATCATAGGACAGGCTATCGGGCAATCACCGCATCGATGCCGGGTAGCAAAACGTAGGCAGTAAAAAGTAGGCAGTAAAAAACCCCGGCGCCGCAGCACCGGGGCTGTCTTACATGTCTATGTCAGCAAACCGTCAGCGGGGCAGCTCGCTCTCGACCAGCTTTGCCCAGTAGGTCGCGCCGACAGGAAGCACCTCGTCATTGAAGTCGTAGCGCGCGCCGTGAAGCATGCCCTCTGCCGGCGCCGGGCCAGATCCGATCCAGATATAGGCCCCCGGCTTTTCCTCGAGCATATAGGCAAAATCCTCGCCACCGAGCGATGGCTCGACATCACGGTCGACATTGTCCTCGCCGATCACCGTTTCCATCACCTGCGCGGCTCGCTCGGCCTCGACGGCGTGATTGACGGTCGCCGGATAGCCGGCATGCCATTCGAAATCGATTTCACAGCCATAGAGCGCGGCGGTGGATTCGCTGATCTCGCGGATCGAATTCTCGAGAAGTTTGCGCGTTTCCTTTTTGAAGCATCGCGCAGTGCCACCAATCCTGACATCGTCGGGAATCACATTCTTGGCACTGCCGGCCTGAAAGATGGTGACGCTGACGACCGCCGAATCCACCGGCGAGACGCGGCGCGAGACAACCGTCTGCAGCGACTGCACGATGGCAGCACCGCAGGGTATCGGGTCGAGTGTCATATGCGGTTGCGCGGCGTGGCCACCGCGGCCCTTGATGACCATCGTGAATTCGTCGGCATTCGCCATACAGACGCCGTCATGGATGCCGGCAAGCCCCATATCCATCGACGGCCAGTTATGCATACCCCAGACGGTTTGCATGTCGAATTCGCGGAACAGGCCATCCTCGATCATCGCGAGGCCACCACCGCCGCCTTCCTCAGCAGGCTGGAAGATGAAATAGACGGTACCGTCAAAATTGCGTGTTTCAGACAGATACTGTGCCGCGCCGAGAAGCATTGTGGTGTGGCCATCGTGACCACAGGCATGCATCCGGCCAGGAATCTTTGACTTATGCTCGAACTCGTTCAACTCCTGCATCGGCAGCGCGTCGATATCGGCCCGCAGCCCGATGGCCCGGTCGGAGTCACCGTTTCCGCGCAGCACGCCGACAACACCGGTCTTGCCCATGCCGCGATGCACATCAATGCCAAAGCTCTCGAGCTTTGCGGCCACAAAATCCGAGGTCCACACTTCCTCGTAGCAGATCTCGGGGTGCTGGTGCAGTTCGTGCCGCCACCCTTTCAGCTCGTCTGCGCGGTCGGCGATGGAATTGATCACGGTCATGGGGTCTTCCCAGTCTGTCTATTGCTGTGTCAGGAGCCCCATGTTCAGGCTGTTGCACGCCAAGGTCAAGCTGTCTTGGCGGGGGCCACACATGCGGCGATTTGCGATGCTGCCGGGCGTTTGCAGCCCCTGCCAATTCTGCTATCCAGCTTAGGTTACAGCGTGACCGCCAGCGGCATTCTGCCCCTTGTCGGGCGGGAGAAACCGTTGGTCGGCACGGGAACAGGCGTTTGCGCGCTCGCGGTACAGATTGTGCGGGCGCTGAAAGGTCAGACGCGATACTGAAATTCAGGAACCCAGGGTGCCGGCACGGCACCGGGAACCGGCGTCAGAAACGACGTTTTCAAGACCGGGTGAGGTGTCATGGCAACAGATCAGCCAGATCGCGGCCTTCGTGGCCTGCCGGGCGGCAAGCAGAAATATTCGGCTTTCGCCCTGGCCAAGAAAGCAATGAACTATCATCAGGACTGGCAGTGCGCCTGGAGAGATGCACCGCCGCAGTCCGAATATGACGTCGTGGTCATTGGCGGCGGCGGCCACGGGCTGGCCACAGCCTATTACCTTGCGGCGGTTCACGGCATCAAGCGCGTCGCTGTCATCGAAAAGGGATGGCTTGGCGGCGGCAACACCGGCCGGAACACCACCATCATCCGCTCGAACTATCTGTGGGACGAGTCGGCTGCCATCTATGAGCATGCGATGAAGCTGTGGGAAGGCATGTCGCAGGACCTGAACTTCAACGTGATGTTCAGCCAGCGCGGCGTTCTCACCATCGCCCATTCCGAGCACGAGCTTCGTGAGATGTCGCGGCGGGTGCATGCCATTCGCCTGAACGGCATCGATTCAGACATTCTCGGCCCGAAGGAAATCAAGGATTTCGTGCCAATCATCAATATCGACCAGAACATCCGCTATCCGGTGATGGGCGGTTTCCTGCAGAAACGCGGCGGCACAGCCCGCCATGACGCGGTGGCCTGGGGCTATGCCCGCGCGGCTGACGATCTGGGCGTGGACATCATCCAGAACTGCGAGGTTACCGGCCTGCGCCGCAACGGTCGCCGTATTGTCGGTGTCGAGACAAGCCGCGGCTTTATCAAGACCCGCAAGGTCGGCTGCGTCGTCGCTGGCCATTCGAGCGTGATGGCGGCAATGGCAGATATCCGCCTGCCGCTCGCCAGCCGCCCGCTGCAGGCGCTGGTATCAGAGCCTATCAAGCCGGTTCTCGACACGGTCATCATGTCGAACGCCGTACATATGTACATCAGCCAGTCCGACAAGGGCGAAATGGTGCTCGGAGCCGGCGTCGACAAATACAACTCCTATGCGCAACGCGGCTCTTTCCCGGTGCCGGAGCATATGATCGCCGCCGCCGTGGAGCTGTTTCCAGTGCTCTCGCGGCTTCGCATGCTGCGCCATTGGGGCGGCATCGTCGATACCTGCCCGGACGCCTCGCCGATCATCTCGAAGACTGATGTCGACGGGCTCTATTTCAACTGCGGGTGGGGAACCGGCGGTTTCAAGGCAACGCCGGGATCCGGCCATGTCTTCGCCGACCTGATCGCCAATGACCGCCCGAACAGCATCGCCGCGCCCTATGCGCTGGACCGGTTCCAGACCGGACTGCTGATCGACGAGCACGGCGCCGCCGGCGTCGCGCACTGACCAAGGATCGGGGAGAGCCACCATGCTTCTGATCACCTGCCCACATTGCGGCCCACGCGAGGAAAGCGAGTTTTCCTGTGGCGGCGAGGCGCATATCGCACGTCCGCTGGCCGAGAACAATCTGACCGACGCCGAGTTTGCGGACTACCTGTTCCTTCGTGACAACCCGAAGGGCATGTTCCTCGAGCGCTGGCGCCACGCCGCCGGTTGCCGCCGCTGGTTCAACATGGCCCGCGACACCGTCACCCACGAGATCGTCGAGATCTATCCGATGGGCAACACCCCGAAGAGCAAGGCCGGCAAGGCGGCACATGCCGACAGCTGGCGCCGGGACACGGCGGCAGAGGCCGCGGCGAAGCCCGCATCGAAGTCACGCAGCAAGCAGGGCGGCTGATCATGAGCGGTACATCACTTTTCGGACGCGGTAAGAAAGATCAGGTCTCGCGCGCTGCCAGCGGCGGCCGGGTTGATCGCGCACGCCCCCTCACCTTCACCTTCGACGGCAAAAGCTATCAGGGCTATGAAGGCGACACGCTCGCCTCGGCGCTGCTCGCCAACAACATCCATCTTGTCGGTCGTTCCTTCAAATACCACCGTCCGCGCGGCATCATTGCCGTCGGATCGGAAGAGCCGAACGCGCTCGTCCGCGTTGGTCGCGGCGCCAAGGCCGAACCGAACCTTCGGGCCACACAGGTCGAGCTCTATGACGGTCTTTACGCCGAGAGCCAGAACCGGTTCCCATCGCTGAAATTCGACATTGGCGCGGTGAATTCGATCCTGCAGCGGTTTTTCCCGGCGGGCTTCTACTACAAGACCTTCATGTGGCCGGCATCCATGTGGATGACCTATGAGCATGTGATCCGGAATGCCGCCGGCCTCGGCAAGGTGGCTGACGACCATAACGACCCGGATCGCTACGAGAAGACGAATGCCCATTGCGATGTGCTGATCGCCGGTGGCGGCGTCGCCGGCCTGATGGCCGCGCTGCAGGCAGGTCGTTCCGGAGCCCGCGTGATCCTTGCCGACGAGCAGAATGAGTTCGGCGGCTGGCTGCTTGGCGAATCAGATACCACCATCGACGGCAAGACACCGGCCGACTGGGTTGCAGGTGTGGTAGCCGAGCTCGAGGCGATGCCCGAGGTAACATTGCTGCCACGCACCACCGTGTTTGGCTATATGGACCATAACTACATCACCCTGACCGAACGGGTGACAGACCATCTTGGCGAGCGCCCGGTTCACTTGCCACGTCAGCGCATGTGGAAAGTTCGTGCCGGCCAGACGGTCCTGGCACAAGGCGCGCATGAGCGCCCGCTGGTATTCTCCGGAAACGACCTTCCGGGCGTGATGCTGTCCGGCGCTGTCCGCAGCTACATCAACCGCTACGGCGTTGTTCCCGGCAACCGGACCGTCGTCTTTACCAACAATGACGATGCCTATCGTACGGCGCTGGCGCTTCACAGCGCCGGAGCGAATGTGGTCGTTGTCGACCTGCGTCGCGATCTCAAGGGCGAGCTGGTCAAGGCCGTCCGCGCCGCGGGCATTCAGGTGATGAGCGGTTCCGCCGTCACCATCGCCGCCGGCACACAGCGCATCGCACGGGTCGAAATCTCGCCAGTGAACGAAGGTGCGACCGAGGTGCTGGACGACCCGATCCATATGGATTGTGATCTGCTGGCGATGTCGGGCGGACTGACACCGGCTGTGCATCTGCACTCACAGGCACGCGGCAAGCTCGGCTGGGACGAACAGCTGCTCTGCTTCAAGCCGACCACCGTGCATGAAGCCAGCTTCAATGCCGGTGCCGGCAACGGTGTGTTCGCCGCCGACAAGGCCATCGAGAACGGGATGCAGGCCGGCACCGCCGCCGCGCGGGCGGCCGGATTTGACATTGCCGACGGCAGCGCCCCCGAGGTCGCGGCCCCGGCGCAGAGCTGGCGTCCCCTCGCCGCCTGGAAAGTGACCAACGGCATGGGTGAGGGCGAAGGTCCGAAGGCCTTTGTCGATTACCAGAACGACGTCACCGCTTCCGACGTGAAGCTGGCGGTACGCGAAGGCTACCAGTCGGTGGAGCATGTGAAGCGCTACACCACGCTCGGCATGGCAACGGACCAGGGCAAGACATCCAACATCAACGGCCTGGCCATCCTTGCCGAATCCCTTGGAAACGAAATCCCGCAGGTTGGCACCACAACCTTCCGGATGCCCTACACCCCGTCGGGATTCGGCGCCATTGCCGGCCGCGATATCGGTGATCTGTTCGATCCCGTGCGCCTGACCCGCATGGATGACTGGCACCGCGCGAATGGTGCCACATTCGAACATGTCGGACAGTGGATGCGTGCCTGGTACTATCCAAAGGACGGCGAAACCCTGCGCGAGGCAGTGGACCGTGAGGTCCTGGCCGCCCGTACGACAGCCGGCCTTCTGGATGCATCCACCCTTGGCAAGATCGATATTCAGGGCCCCGATGCGGCCGAATTCCTGAACCGTCTCTACACCAACAGCTGGTTGAAGCTGGGCATTGGCAAATGCCGCTACGGCCTGATGTTGAAAGATGACGGCATGGTGATGGATGACGGCGTGACGACGCGTCTCGGCGAGAATCATTTCCACATGACCACCACGACCGGCGGCGCCGCAGGCGTTCTCGACTGGATGGAGGAATGGCTGCAGACGGAATGGCCGGAACTCAAGGTCTATCTGACTTCGGTGACCGAAGAATGGTCGGTCGCCACGCTGTCCGGCCCGAATGCCGGCAAGATCCTGAAGGCCGCCGGTGTCGATATCAGCCTCGATCCCGTCGATTTCCCGTTCATGGCCATGCGCGAGGCGCATATCGCCGGTCTGCCGGTGCGCATCTTCCGCATCTCGTTCACCGGCGAGCTGTCCTACGAGATCAACATCCGGGCCCGTCACGGTCTCGCCTTGTGGACACATCTTATGAAGGCAGGCGCCGAATTCGGCATTACCCCCTATGGCACCGAAGCAATGCACGTGCTTCGTGCCGAAAAGGGCTTCATCATCGTCGGCCAGGAGACCGATGGTTCGGTGACACCGCAGGATCTGGGCATGGACTGGATCGTGTCGAAGGTGAAGCCTGATTATATCGGCAAACGGGCACTGGACCGCGCCTCGATGGCGGCGGACAACCGCAAGCAGCTTGTCGGCCTTCGCACCAAGGAGCGCAAGCAGGTAATCCCCGAGGGCGCGCATGCGGTTCTCGACCCAAACCAGCCAATGCCGATGGACATGCTCGGACAGGTGACTTCGTCCTACTACTCACCGAATGTCGGCAGTTCCATTGCCATGGCCATGCTGAAAGGCGGCCGGGCGCTGATGGGCGGCACAGTCTATCTGCCGATGCTGGATGGCTCGGTCATCGAAGCTGAGGTCGTCGAGCCGATTTTCTATGATCCGAAAGGAGAGCGCATCAATGGCTAGCACAGCAAACAAAGGCAGCCGTGCGCCGGGCCGCACCGCTCTTTCCGGCAAGACAAAGCAGACGATCGCCACCCCGGACGGTGGCCGGGTCGGACTTGCCATCACCGAACTGTCGCATCTCGGCAAAATCAACCTTCGCGGAGGCGACGATATCCTGCCGGCTGTGAAGAAGCATACTGGCTGTAGCAATCTTCCCGAGAACAATCGCACCGTCCAAATTGGCGAGCGGACCCTTATCTGGCTGGCGCCCGACGAATTTCTGGTTCTGTGCGAAGCCGGTGAAGAAGCAGGTCTTCACAGCCAGCTGATGCTGGATCTCGGCAAGGTACATGCCGCCGTCACCAATGTGACGGATGCGCTGTGCGCACTGTCGCTTCGTGGTCAGGCGTTGCGCAAGGTGCTGGCAAAGGGATGCGCTCTGGATCTGCATCCGTCGGTCTTCACAGCCGGCATGTGCGCCCAGACGATACTGTCACACGCCGCCGTGACACTGGTCGCCGTCAGCGACGACCAGTTCACCCTGATCTGCCGGACGAGCTTTGCGGCCTATGTCCATGACTGGCTGATGGATGCCGGTCTGGAATAT
Source organism: Alphaproteobacteria bacterium (assembly GCA_022425565.1). Lineage (GTDB taxonomy): Bacteria > Pseudomonadota > Alphaproteobacteria > Puniceispirillales > Puniceispirillaceae > UBA8309. Next base: position 2,416 of record JAKMFG010000167.1, on the reverse strand, counting down.
GGCGTCAGCTTCAAGGGCTGACGCTCACTCCCCCGATCCAGTCCCGATCTAGAATTCCGAGTCGGGAAGTTCTTCCATCCGCCTGGCGATGAAGGCACGCAGCGCCTCGTCGGTGGCGGGGTCGAGCTCCGGCGCCTCATAGGCTTCCAGCATCTGGACGGCGCGTGCACGCGCACGCGAATGGCTCTCTGCAGCCCCTTCGGCAGACCACTGCTCATAAGTGGTGTTGTCTGCCATCTCCGAGCGCCAGAATGCTGTCTCGAAATTTGACTGGGTGTGGCTGGAGCCGAGGAAGTGCTTGCCAGGGCCGGTCTCCCGAAGCGCGTCCATGGCCTGACCGTTATCCGACACATCAATACCGTCGACGACAGACTGCATCATCGTCAGTTGGTCGGCATCAAGAAGCAGCTTTGCATAGTCGGCGACAAGTCCGCCTTCCATCCAGCCGCCGGCATGAAGCACGAAATTCACCCCACCCTGAACCGTCGGCATGATGGTGTTCGCGGATTCGTAAGCGGCCTGCGCATCAGCTGTCTTGGCACCGGTGAGTGATCCGCCGGAGCGGAACGGCACTTTCAGGCGGCGCGCGAGCTTGGCACAGCCAAGCAGCACCTTTGCCGGCTCGGGCGTACCAAAGGTCGGGGCACCTGTCTGCATCGACATCGAGCTTGCAAAGCTACCAAAGATCACCGGCGCGCCGGGGCGCACAAGCTGGGTAAATGCAATGCCGCTCAGCGCCTCGGCAAGGGTCTGGGCCAGCGTGCCGGCAACCGAGACCGGCGACATCGCACCAGCAAGAATGAAGGGGGCTGTAATGCAGGCCTGGTTGTTGCGCGCATAGACCTTGAGTGCACCAAGCATGGTGCCGTCCCAGGTCATCGGCGAGTTTGCATTGATCAGGCTGGTTGTCACCGTATTGGTGTCGAGGAAGTCTTCACCGAACAGGATTTTCGACATGTCGACCGTGTCCTGCGCACGTTCCGGCGCAGTGACCGAGCCCATATACGGCTTGTCGGAGTAGCGCTGGTGGGTATAGATCATCTCGAGATGCCGCTTGGTGACCGGAAGGTCAACAGGTTCGCACACGGTTCCGCCGGAGTGGTGGAACCCGGGAAGCATGTAGACCAGCTTCACGAAATTGCGGAAATCCTCAATGGTGGCATAGCGGCGCTCATTCTCGAGATCGCGAACGAATGGCGGGCCATAGACGGGTGCGAACACCATGTTGTTGCCACCGATCTCAACCGACCGGGCAGGGTTGCGCGCATGCTGGGTGTAGTTTGACGGTGCCGTCTCGCACAGCTTGCGGGCAAGGCCGCGCGGGAAATGCACTCGTTCGCCCTGAACATCGCAGCCAGCGTCCTTGAGCATCGCCAGCGCCTCGGGATCCTCAAGGAAATCGATGCCGATCTCTTCCAGAATGGTTTCGGCATTGGCCTCGATGATCTCGGCCGCTTCATCTGTCAGGATATCAACAGGCGGCAGGTTGCGGGTGATATAGGGTGCCGACTGTGCAACGCCGCCAGAGCGAAGCTGCCGACGGGCGTCACGCCCACCTCCTCGCCGTGAGCGGCGACCTGCTGTAGCTGTTTCGTCCATCTTTCAATCTTCCCTGTTCTTTACCCTAAGCGCGCAGCTTTTCGTTCGTCGGATCGTATGGTGACTCCTCGACCACTGTGGCGGAAAGCCGGCGGTCTAGAATGTCGATTTCCAGCTGCATGCCGACCTCGGCGAGGTCGGGGCGCACCATGGCCATGGCAACCGACTTGTCGAGACGGAACCCGTAACCGCCACTGGTAGCACGGCCGATCACCTCACCACCCGGAAGCATTACCGGATTGCCACCGATGGCATCGGCATCGACGGTGTCATGCACCTCGAGCGTGACCATCGCATTGGCAAAACCACGCTCCTGCCATTCGCTGAGTGCCTGACGGCCGATGAAGTCACCCTTGTTGAGATGCACGAACCGGTCGAGACCGCTTTCGAGCGCCGCATATTCGATCGACAGCTCGGTGCCGACCATGCGGTAGGACTTCTCGATGCGCATCGCATCCATCGCGCGAATGCCGAACGGCTTCAGCTGGAATTCGGCTCCGGCCTCCATCAGCGCATCGAAGATATGGTTCTGATATTCGATCGGGTGATGAAGTTCCCATCCGAGTTCGCCGACATAATTCATCCGAAACGCCATGGCCGGCGCCATGTTCACATCAATCAGCTTGCTCGACAGCCATGGGAACGCCTTGTTCGACAGGTCCGTGCGGGTCAGTTTCTGCAGGATGTCGCGCGACCGCGGCCCGGCAAGAACAAGAACACCGATCGAGTTTGTCAGATTGTCGAAACGTACCGATCCGTCATCCGGCATGTGCTTCTTGATATGGTCGTGGTCAAGCCGCTGTCCGGCACCAGCCGA
>JAKMFG010000163.1 GCA_022425565.1 Alphaproteobacteria bacterium | reverse complement strand
CCTCCGGAAAGGGTGAAGACATGCTCTATGCCCTTTTCCTTCAGGGCGCGCGCCAGAAGCGCCCCGCCACGGATTTTACGGACGCCGGTCATGCGTTGCTCGCAGGCAGGACAGCAAATCCGGGGTGCGATGACGTGAGGCAATGCCGTCCAAGGCCGGCTACCGAGCTGTGGCCGAGCAAACCCATCACGGTTGCGGTCTCCTTACTGACCTGGTCAAGCATTCTCGACAGACCTCGTTCCGCGTCGGCACCGATGCCGTACATCACTGTACGTCCCAGCATGACAAAATCTGCCCCGCAGGCAAGAGCTTTGACCACATGCTCGCCCGACCTGATGCCACCATCCATGATCACGGGGTAATCATCGCCAACCGTGTCACGCACGGCGGCTAGGGCTTCAATGGCGCTAGGGGCGGCGTTCAGTTGCCGTCCTCCATGGTTCGACACCCAGATCGCGTCTGCGCCCACCGACTTGATCCGCTCTGCGTCGGCAGGGCACTGCACTCCTTTGATCACCAGCTTGCGCTTCCATCGTGACCGCAGGCGTTCCAGATAGTCCCAGTCGGCGCCGGTCCGGTCAGCGCCGCGCTCGAAACTGGCACCTGATGACGATGTTGCATAATTCATCGTGCGTGGCAGTCCACCGGCGAGTGTGGCGCCGAGTGTGGCGATCGACCAGCGGGGATGCGTGGCAAGATCCCAGATCTGGCGTGGTCCCCAGTGAAAGGGATATTTGAAGCCGTTGCGCAAATCGCGGATCCGCTGTGAAAGGACCGGCACATCAACCGTCAGGATCAGAACCTCGTATGCGGCCGCTTCCGCCCGGTCCACAAGCTCGTCCGTGAATGCCGCTGACCGATCGGCATAGAGCTGGAACCATGCGTTGCCGCCGGCAACTTCCTGCATGGCTTCAAGCGTTGTCGAGGATGCGGTCGAAACGCACACCGGGATCCGCCGCGCGGCAGCGGCGCGCGCCAGCATCATGTCGGCGCCGGGCCAGGTCAGATTGCACATGCCCATGGGGGCAATGCCGAAGGGACTGCCGGTCTCCATGCCCAGAAATCTGTTGGAAAGATCGCGGGTGGCGACATCGGCCAGCACCCGCGGCATGAGCCGTATGGCATCAATCACCCGGCTATTGATGTCACGCAAGGATTCGTCTCCAGCAGCGCCGTCGACAAAGTCGAACATCATTCGCGGCAGCCTTGAGCGCGCCATCAGGCGGGCCTCGTCTGACGAGAAAAAGCGGCCTGCCATAATGTCTCCATCCGGCTGTTTCGGAACCTTCGCAGAAAAGTCTAACAGAGAAACGGATTTGCCAATATCCGAATAGTGACGTTCGCAAGAGCGGCCATGCGCGGCTGAATCATGACGACAGCCCGCAAGGATGTGCCAAGGTCGACAGGGTGAGGGGCGGTTAGTCCGCGAGCTTGTAGCTGCCGTCGGCATCATGGGTTTCGCGGCCCAACAGTGCCGGCGAAAAGGTGCAGACAAGCCGCAGGTCGCCCTTGATGGCGCGCAGAATATGCCGGTCATGCTTGTCGAGCGCATACATGGTGCCCGGCCGGATCGGCCAGCTGGTGCCCGTGGCGACGTCGACAACTTCACCCTCGCCCTCGATGCAGTAATTCACTTCGAGATGGTTCTTGTATTCGAGATGTAGCTCGGCGCCTTCCTTGACCAGCGTGTCATGAAGCGAGCATCCCATCTTGTCGTCGGCAAGGACGATCCGGCGGCTCTCCCAGCCATCGCCGCTGGCATGTCGCCATGATCCAATGACATCTTTCAGTTCACGAACAATCACGTCCTGTCTCTCCTTCACTTCGCGAAAACGCACGGCCATCCCGCCAATCCGCGCTGCCGGGCCCCGGCGATCATGTTTTTCACGATGGAAGCCTGGGCAATAGCGGTCCAGGCCTGCCATCGCCCGGATGGAACTGCTTGTGTGACTTGCGACAGGGTTTCATTTTGCCCGGTAAATGGCAATGCAATTCAGGGTGAGCAATTCAGGGTGAGATCGTCCCCTCAAAGGATGCCTTTTACGCCCGCAACTTTACATTTCGAGACCGTTATCAAATAGTGATAGCAGACCGCGCGCGTGGCAGTTTTCTGCAGGAGGGCCCCTCTGTGGCACATGTCGATCTGAATTCTGATCTTGGTGAAAGCTTCGGCCAGTACAAGATTGGCGAGGATGAGGAGATGATGAAAATCATCTCTTCGGCCAATGTCGCTTGCGGTTTCCATGGCGGCGACCCGTTGGTGATGCACGAGACCCTGTCGCAGGCCAAGGCGAACGGCGTAGGAGTCGGCGCGCATCCGGGTTTCAATGATCTGTGGGGGTTTGGCCGCCGCCGGATTGTCGGAGACAGCCCAGCTGACATCGAAAAGTCGCTTGTCTATCAGATCGGCGCGATTCAGGGCATGGCAACCTCGCTCGACATGCGGGTCACGCATTACAAGATTCATGGCGCGCTCAGTAACATGGCGTGTGAGGATGCCGATCTGGCCATGGCCGCGGCGCGGGCTGTGAAGTCTGTTGATCAGGATTTGATTTTCCTCGTTCTTCCCGGAAGCGAGCTTGAAAGGGCGGGCGAGAGGCTGGGGCTCAATGTGGCGCGTGAGGTCTTCGCCGATAGGGCCTATGAGGATGACGGCATGCTGGTTTCGCGCAAGAAGGACGGCGCGATGATCGAAGATGCCGCGGAAGCCGGAAGGCGGATGGTCCGGTTCATCGAGGATGGCGCGATGCAGAGCATCAATGGAAAGCGCATACCGGTTCAGATTGATTCGATCTGCGTTCATGGAGACAGCCCGACAGCGGTGGCCATGGCAAAATCGGTCCGCAGTGCGCTGATCGAGGCCGGTATCGAGATCAGGCCGATGCACGAGACGATGTTCCCGTTCTGACAGCTATGGCGACACCCGAAATACAGTACCTGTCCAGCGGCGATACCGCGCTTACGGTCCAGTTCGGCACCGTAATCGAACGCGAACTCAACAGCCGGATCGTCGCGCTGAGCCACAGCATTAAACAGGCGGCGATTGCGGGCGTCAGCGAGACATTGCCGACCTATCGCTCGCTGCTGGTGAATTATGACCCGCTGGTGGTGACACGTGACGAGCTTGTCGCGCAGCTTCAGCCGTTGATCGAGTCCCCGACGGAAGCCGGCGATACCGCGCCCGCCCATTGGCAAATTCCGGTCTGTTTCGACAGTGACCTTGCCCCTGACCTTGCCCATGTCGCCGCCGCATCGGGGCTGGGCGAGGATGC
>JAKMFG010000149.1 GCA_022425565.1 Alphaproteobacteria bacterium | reverse complement strand
GTTGGCGAGCAGTGTCTCGCACATGCGGGCAACACGCTGGCGTGCGCGGCCCGCGTCCGTCTCGTCGATCTCCAGCGTGATGCGCTTGCCGACCCGAACATCACCAACTTCCTGAAAGCCGAGATCGGTAAGCGACCTGCCGATGGCGCGGCCCTGCGGGTCGAGAACCCCGTATTTCAGCGAGATATTGACGATAACCTGCATGGTTCTGTCCTTTGATTCCTGTCTAGCCTTGCTGCGGCACTTCAAGGCCGAGCCGGCGGGCAATTTCCTGATAGGCTTCTGTCAGGCCGCCCAGATCACGGCGAAACCTGTCCTTGTCCATCTTCTCGTCGGTGCCGACCTGCCAGAGACGGCAATTGTCGGGGCTGATTTCGTCGGCGAGGATCACCGTGCCGTCGGGGAGGCGGCCGAACTCAAGCTTGAAATCGATCAGACGCAGGTCGATGGCGGCAAAAATATCCGCCAGAAGCGCGTTGATCCGGTTCGTCTGTTCGACGATGACATCGAATTCGGCGGCACTCGCCCAGCCGAAGGCCAGAATATGTTCGCGCGCGATGATCGGGTCGCCGAGGGCATCGTCCTTCAGGCAGAACTCAATCAGGGTGGAAGGCAGCGGTTCGCCTTCGGTCAGGCCAAGGCGCGGACAGACAGAGCCTGCCGCGACGTTGCGCACCACCACCTCGACCGGAATGATCTCCAGCGCGCGGATCAGTTGTTCGCGGTCATTCATCCGTTCAATAAAATGCGTGGTGATGCCGGCATTCGCCAGGCGCAGCATGATATGCTCGCTGATATGGTTGTTCAGCACACCCTTGCCGGTGATGACGTCCTTTTTCTGGGCGTTGAAAGCGGTGGCGTCATCTTTGAAATACTGGATCAGGGTGCCGTCTTCCGGCCCCTTGAAGATGATCTTGGCCTTGCCTTCGTAAAGTGGCTCGCGTGCGCTCATCAGCCTGCACCATCATTGTCGGAAGCACCGAACACACGGGCGAAGATCGTGTCTACGTGGCGGAAATGCTGGTTGAGGTCGAACAGCGCGTCAATCTCGGCTTCGGTCAGGCTTGCCGAGACATCCGCGTCCGCCTTCAGCCTGTCGCGGTAGCTGCCGCCTTCCTTCCACGTCGCCATCGCGTTGCGCTGGACATAGACATAGGCATCCTCGCGGCTGACACCTTTCTGGGTAAGGGCAAGGAGCAGCTGCTGCGAATGCACCAACCCGCCAAGCTGGTCCAGGTTTTCCTGCATGGCATCGCTGTAGACAACGAGTTTCTCGACAACCACGGCCATGCGTTGCAGCGCGAAATCGAGGGCGATGGTTGCGTCCGGACCGAATACACGCTCGACCGAGGAGTGCGAGATGTCACGCTCGTGCCACAGGGCGACATTCTCCAGCGCCGGTGTCACGGACGCACGCACGATTCTGGCAAGGCCGGTCAGGTTCTCGGTCAGCACCGGGTTGCGCTTGTGCGGCATCGCCGACGAGCCTTTCTGCCCGGCAGAAAAGAATTCTTCGGCCTCGCGAAGCTCGGTCCGCTGCAGATGGCGAATCTCGGTAGCGAGACGTTCGACTGAGCTGGCGATCACGCCGAGCGTGGCGAAGAACATGGCATGGCGGTCGCGCGGGATCACCTGTGTCGAGACGGGTTCCGGAACAAGTCCCAACTTCTCCGCAACGTGGGTTTCCACGGCTGGGTCGAGATGGGCGAAAGTGCCAACGGCGCCCGAAATGGCGCAGGTGGCAATCTCTTCGCGCGCCGCAACAAGCCGTGTGCGGCAGCGGGCGAACTCGGCAAAGAAGGTGGCAAGTTTCAGACCGAAGGTGGTCGGTTCGGCATGAATGCCGTGGCTGCGGCCGATGGTGGCGGTATAGCGGTGCTCTTCGGCGCGTGTGCGAAGCGCAGCAAGCAGCCTGTCGATTCCGTCGAGGAGAAGGTCGCTTGCCCTTGCCATCTGGACGGCAAGCGTGGTGTCCAGAACATCGGAAGATGTCATGCCCTGATGAACAAAACGGGCCTCGTCGCCAACATGTTCTGCAAGGCTCGTCAGAAAGGCGATGACGTCATGTTTCGTTTCGCGCTCGATCTCATTGATGCGGTCGATATCGAAACCGCCCCGTTCCCATACCGCCTTGGCCGCTTCCTTCGGGATCATCCCCAGTTCAGCCATTGCATCACAGGCATGCGCCTCGATCTCGAACCAGATCTGGAACTTGGACTGTTCGGACCAGATCGAGGTCATCTCGGGACGCGAATATCGGGGAATCATTAGGGTGTTTTCCTTTGCCACTGACGAGGGAGCGGTTGTAACATTGGCGGGTGCAAAAAACCAGTGCGTGAAGTGCCGCGAAACGAAACAGTCTCCGTGGCATAATGATTGTTCCGGAGGGTCGGTCACATGTTCATCAGAAGGCTTGTCATCGGGGCTCTCATGGCAGCGGCGCGCAACCCGGCGGTGCAGAAAAAGGCGGGTGAGGCGGCTAGCCGTGCAGCGACTCAGGCGCGTCCGAATCTGATAAAGGCGAGCCGCCGCGCCGGAGAACTGACCCGCAAGGCGCACGACAAGCTACGCGATATGACGGACCCTAAATAAGCTGCGCGGACAAGCTACAGCAGACCGAGGCTCTTGAAGCTCACCACAGTCTTGCCAGCGACGATGAGATGGTCGTGGAGGGTGATCGTGACCAGCGCCAGCGCCGTCTTCAGTTCTGCTGTCATGTCGATGTCAGCGCGTGACGGTTCGGTCTCGCCGCTTGGATGATTGTGGACAAGAATCACTGCTTTGGCGTGATGCCGCAGCGCCGCATTGATCACTTCACGCACATAGACAGGGGTCTGATCGACCGTGCCGCGTGACAAGACCTCTTCGGCGATCAGCCTGTTCCTGTTATCGAGGCACAGGATCATGAAATGCTCGACTGGTTCATGTGCCAGCCGGGTCACGCAGAAATGCTGAACCTCGCTCCAGCTCGTCAGAACATGCCGGTTCTCGATATCAGAATGGCTCAGGTGAAGTCCTGCCGCCTCGACGATTTTCAAGGCCGCGACCGAGGCATCTCCCATGCCGCTTTGCTGGGCGAGAAGCGCGGCCGGTGCCCGGAGTACCGCCGACAACGAGCCGAAGCGGCGCATCAACGCCTTGGCAAGCGGCTTGGTGTCGCCGCGCCTGTTCCCCGCATACAGGAGCATCTCCAGCAATTCCAGCTCGCTCAGAGCTTCGCTTCCCTTGTCCAGCAGCTTGGCACGCATGCGGCCCCGGTGCCCGGACATATGGTCGGCGGGGCTGTTGGCGGGCGCGGAATTGGAAGAAACGGGCACCATGCCCAAAGGGATAGCCCAAAAGGTCTAAAAAAACCGTTAATGATCAGGCTGCACAATCAGGCGTAAGGCGGTGCGGTGTGACCCTTTGGCGACGGTGTGAAGATTTCAGGTTCGCCCTCGGTGATGCCGATCGAGTGCTCGAACTGCGCTGACAGCGACCGGTCGCGTGTCACGGCGGTCCATCCGTCTCCAAGTATCTTGGTCTCGGCGCGTCCGGAATTGATCATCGGCTCGATGGTGAAGATCATGCCGGGCTCCAGCTTCAAACCGCTTCCCGGAGAACCGAAATGCAGCACTGTCGGCGCGCAGTGGAAAGTCTGGCCGAGCCCGTGACCGGTGAAGTCACGCACGACAGAGAACCTGTTTGATTCAGCATGCCGCTGGATGGCATGACCGACGTCGCCAAGCGTGTTTCCAGGGCGGGCCACCTCGATGCCTCGCATCAGGCAGTCATAGGTCACCTTGGTCAGCAACTGCGCCTTCACAGACGGCTCTCCGACGAAATACATGCGAGAAGTATCGCCGTACCAGCCGTCCAGAATCACCGTGACGTCGATATTCAGGATATCACCGTCGCGGATGGTCTTTTCCCCCGGAATACCATGGCAGACAACATGGTTCAGCGAGATACAGGTCGCCTTTGGAAAGCCCTTGTAGTTCAGCGGCGCGGGGACAGCGCCATGCGCGTCGATGAATTCATGGCAGATGCGGTCAAGCTCGCCGGTGGTCACCCCGGCAACCACATGCGGTGTGATCATGTCGAGGACAGTCGCCGCCAGCCTGCCTGCTGCGCGCATCGCGGCAAAGCCGCTCTCGTCATGAAGAATTACCGGTTCTGTTCGCATGGTCTCTGGAAATGTCCCTCTGGTCCTGACGCGGTTACCACTATCGGCAAATGGTGCGAATGCCAAGCCATTTAGCCACACCACATATTTTCACATCGCTTCAACCTTGACCATCTCCATATAAAGGTTATTTCGGGTGGAACGCGTACCGTTATCTGACAGCAAAGCGAGTTGATATGACCAATCCGACAGCCGCGATCATTGTAATCGGAGATGAGATTCTGAGTGGTCGTACCAAGGACAAGAATATCGGTTGGCTTGCCGAACAATTGAACAGTCAGGGAATCCAGCTTCGCGAGGCGCGCGTCATCCCAGATATCCGCGAGACCATCATCGAAACGGTGAAGACCATGTCTGCCGCGCACGATCTGGTGTTCACAAGTGGTGGTATCGGACCGACCCATGACGACATCACCACAGAATGTATCGCTGCTGCCTTTGGCAAGAAGGTAATCCGTCACCCGGAGGCGGAGGCACGGTTGCTGGCGCATTACGAGAACACTGGTCTGGAATTCAACGCCGCGCGCCAGAAAATGGCAGATATCCCCGAGGCGGCGGCGCTGATCGACAACCCGCTGAGCGCAGCACCCGGGTTCATTCTGGAGAATGTTCATGTGTTCGCCGGCGTGCCCTCAATCATGCAGGCCATGTTTGAGGGACTTCGCGACAGCCTTCCGGGGGGCGTGGCGATGACGCGGCTGACCGTTCAGTGCGCGATCGGCGAGGGAACCATTGCCAGCATCATGGAATCGGTGCAGGCCGCGCATGAGGGTGTCAGCATCGGCAGCTATCCCTGGTTCAAGCCAGGGCAGTTTGGTACTGCGGCGGTGGTCAGCGGGTTGGACCAGCAGGTCACGCATGCCGCCGCCGAGGCGCTGGCAGCCGGCGTTCGCGAGATGGGCGCCGATGCTGAAATCATGCCGCTCGGCGAGGGGGGCTAGCCGTCACTTTCCGGTGGTTTTCGAAACCGCGGAACAGAGCCTGATTTCCGTCGTCCGTTCCTGCGCTCCGGTGGGTTGGCCCAAGGCGATGCACCATCTTCTTTCACCACGACACGTGATCCGAGCGGGTCATTGCCCCGGCGGCTGTACCGATAGCGCGCCTGCTGCCTGATTTCGGAAAAGGGAATGGGCTCTGCATCCCAGCGTTCCGGTGGTGTGTCGTTTGCACCGAACAGTGGCACGTCACCACGCTTGAAAAATGGCACAAGGCACATTCCAGCGATGAAACCGCCGATATGCGCGAAATAGGCAACGCCCCCATCGGTGCCAGCCAGCGCGCTGGGAACGGCCACGAACTGGCCGGCGATCCAGACGCCGAGCACAAGCCAGGCCGGCAGGTTGATGAACCGAACGAAAATAATGATCAGCATGAAGGTCCGCACGGCAGCCCGCGGGTGCAATATCAGATAAGCACCAAGGATACCTGCAATGCCGCCCGAGGCCCCGACCATCGGCGTTGTCGAGGCGGGATCAATTATATATTGGGCCAGTGCCGCCGCGACGCCGCATAGCACATAGAAGATTGCAAACCGCACGGGCCCCATCGAATCTTCGACATTGTCGCCGAAAATCCAAAGATAAAGCATGTTGCCGCCAATATGCATCCAGCCACCATGCAGAAACATGGCCGTGACCATGGTTGCCCATGCAGGAATAACGGCAAGGCCCGGCGGCAGCGGAGCAGCACCGCTGGCGTTCGCCGGCACGAATCCGTATTGGTAGAAGGCGATGCGCTCGCCCTGATGGCCAAGCGATTGCTGCCAGAAAAAGACGATCACGCACAACGCAATGATCGACCAGGCGACCCATGGCGTTTGGCGCGACGGATTATCGTCAAACAGCGGAAGAAAAAACATCTGGGTGTTTCCGTTGAAGATTGCCCGTAGGTTACCAACTAAAGACATAGGCACATCGTCTTGAAACTGCCATCTTTCCATGGAGATTTGTCATGATGATCCCGATGATCAAGACTTCCCCGACCTTCCTTTCCGCGCTTACGGCCGCTGCGATTCTGGTTTTCCAGCCATCTCTGGCATCCGCCCGCACGACCCTCCAACTCGACAATGGCAATGTTCTGTCCTTTGCCGACGGCTCGATAGACATGGTGACAGGGTCTGGCGAGCTCTTCGATGTCGTCATGGTCGAGTATGGTGAGGAAATCGTACGTGCTGATTATGTGCGGATCGACGCCACCGGCAATTTTGGCGAGGCCGACTGGTTTGTGAATGAACTGGTCGCCGAAAATCTCGAGGCGGTAGAGGAAGAGCTTTTCATTGGCCGGACCGAGCTTCGTGATATCGCGATGGGCGTGTTGGCCAGTGATGACGAGATGGTGGATTACGAACAGTATCTCACCCCTGGAACAAGCGTGCTGCTTGAAAATATGGGTATGGCCGATGAAGAGGCGCTGTTCTCGGTTGACCGTGTCGCCTCGCTTCCGTTTGCCTTCGACATGCTGAATAACGGCCAGCAGATTGTCACAAGTGCCGGTTTCGAGATCGACGGTTTCACGATGATGCCACTCGACGGTTCGGCAGCTGGCGCGGATCCCATGTTCCAGAAACTGGCTGAACGGGGCATCACTGATGTCGGGATGGATCTGAAGATCGCTTCGGGAGTTCGACTGGCGGGTGACTCCATGACCATGTTCTATGGCATTGAGGCGGCAATGCGTGATTTGACCGAAATTCGTTTCAACATTGCCTTGTCATTGGCGCAGAGTGCCTATTCGCAACTCTTGCCGATGCTGTCCTCGCCAGAGGAAAATGGGGCCGCGCTTCTTGGCTTGTCCGGCGCGGTATCGCTCGATGCGGCCGAGATCGTTATCGATGACAGTGGCCTGCTGGACATTCTGGTCGAAATTGCCGCCGAGGAAGAGGGTGTCAGTGATGGCGATATCCGGACGATGGCGCGCATAGCCATTGCTTCAACGCTGCAAGGCACGTTCCCGGAGAACGCAGCGAATCTGTTGCCGCCGATCGAGGGCTTGATCAGCCAGGGTGGCGAGCTTCAGATTTTGGCTCAGCCGGGCATGCCTGTGCCGCTGTCGAGTTCGATCGGATTCATGATGCTTCCCGATATGGCGATCCAACAGCTTGGTGTAACTGTCACTCATATGCCATAAGGCGGACCGCAGTAATGAGCGCGGATCATTATCTACTTCTCTTCGATCTGGCCTTGTTTGCCCTTGCTGTCGTGTTTCTCGGCAAGCTGATGACCCAGTGGATTGCCCAGGGACGGACGAGCAAGCGGATGCGGGCCCTTGCGCTGGGTGCGATGGTCGCCGCAGGGTGGCTCTATATCATATACCGCTACGGCGCTGCCCTGTGATGGCTCTTGCTGGCCTTCGGCGCTGGCGCATTATAACCTGATGCTCGCCGACCCCCGGTTTGTTGAAAAAGCTTGTGACTCTTTTCAAGGCGGACATGGGCAGATGAAGAACACAATCATTGTCATCATGGTCGTGGTCGCAGCCACTGCCGGCGCCTTTTTTATTGCGCCTATGCTGAAGCCCAGTAACAACGCGTTTGCCCCGGACAGCCCGTCGCCTCAGGTCTCGAAGCGACTGAAAGGCATCTTCAAGGGCATGGGTGAGGGGTTCTCTAAGTAAAGTGCCGTCTGATACGGAATCGCGTAAGGAGGCGTTGAAGACATGGGTCCTGCTGATTTAGAATTTACAGAATGCAAATCAGGACCACGGTCATGACGTCTGGCATCACAAGATATTCCACCCGAAATCCTTTCGGTATTCTATTGGCATTGCTTGCCGGGATCATTGTATCCGGCGGCATTTTCAGCAGCTCTGCATTTGCCCATGACGGCAAGAGGCATGCCGACGAGAATCCGCATGTCCTGTATGGGGCCGATGCGCTCGTCATGATGGAGCGCGGCGAGGTTATCGCAACAGATACCCATCTGAATGAAGAAGGTCCCGTCTGGTACCTGCTGGTTAAAAACCCACTGACGACGAACCTGTGGGAATGTACCGGTACCTTTCCACTGTCATCGCGCGAGGAAGGGGCAGCCTGGCGTTGCATTGGCGGGTTTTACCGGGAACACCGTGCCTTTACCGAGCCGGAATATCCAGAATACTGAGCTGAATTCTTTCAAAGAATTGAAATATATAGATATATGAATTCAGGATGGTACGAGCGAGGGGACTCGAACCCCTATGATCTTTACGATCTGCGGATTTTAAGTCCGCTGCGTCTACCAATTCCGCCACGCTCGCGCCGGAGGCCTGTCTACCACAGACAACGCCAGTTTGCCTACCGGCGGCGGAGGTTGCCGCCGGCAGGTCGCTGGGGATTCTGAAAATAGGAGTTCCTAGACCTTGAACAGCTGTTCGGTGACGTCCGTCAGCGGTTCGTCCCAGAAAGCGTGGCGCTTCATATAGCCGAAATCGACGTCGAAGCAGGCCGCCATCGCAGCACAATAGACCGACCGTGCGTCGACGGTGGCATTGAGGTCCTGGCCCTCGAACAGCTCTTTCGACTTCAGGCCCGGCCAGTCGGCGTGAACTTCCGCCTTTTTTACCAGGCCGCCCGCCATCAGGATCGCGGTGCCGTACCCGTGCTCGGTGCCATAGCCGCCATTCTGCTCGAACTTGCGGCCGAATTCGGTCAGGGTCAGGACAAGTGTGTTGTCAAATTCGTCACCCAGCCTGTCCTTGAGGACGCGAAGCACACGGTCGTAGTTGTTGAGTTGCTCTCCATGCTCGCCATCCTTGCCGCCCTGCGCCGCATGGGTGTCGAAACCGTCGAGATCAAACACGGCAATACGTGGGCCGTCCTCGCGCGACAGCTCCTCTGCGGCAACATTCGCCAGCTTGTGCGCCTCGTTGTCTCCGGTGGCGCGCTGCATCATCGACCTTGGCCGGTGCAGGATCCGCTTCATCGTCTTGTCGAGATCCGATCCGGAACTGTAGGAGGCGTTGATCCTCTCCATGTCCTTCTTCAGGGGCAGCCTCATATAAGTCGGGAAATAGTTGTCGAGCCCTTCGCTGCCGCGAAGCAAAAGCGGCATCGGCAGAGAGACGGCAAGCCCCTGAAGTTCGGCGGCATCCATGCCGCGTCCGAGCCAGCCCGTCTTCTCGGAATAGGCGACGTGGGCGCCGGTTTCCATGAGGTTCTGCCCGTCAAAATGCGAGCGGCCAGTATAGGGAATCGAGGTGGCATGGAATACCGATGCCGTACCTTCCTTCCAGCATTCATAAAATGTTTCCAGGCGCGGATGAAGGTTGAAATCAGACGTCAGCTTTTTGGCTTCCTCGACGAGGATGTCGGGCCGCGCCCGTTCCATTGCCTTGTCCCGAGGCTGGACAGCAGTGAGGCCGTCCATGCCGCCGCGGAGCATGATGATGACAAGATTGCGCTTGGAAAGGCCGGCCGCACGCGCGTTGAACAAGGGCGAGCCAACGAGTGTCAGTGATCCGCAAGCGGTGATGAATTCGCG
The DNA here is from genome assembly GCA_022425565.1 of Alphaproteobacteria bacterium. Lineage (GTDB taxonomy): Bacteria > Pseudomonadota > Alphaproteobacteria > Puniceispirillales > Puniceispirillaceae > UBA8309. The sequence goes on along the minus strand of JAKMFG010000149.1, from coordinate 1,241 downwards.
TCTGTTCAGGGTCATACTTTCAACATCCATTCGCTCGAGAGAAGATAATGGGCGTCCGCAGGCCGGGAGTAGAAGTCGCTTTTCGTATCCTTGATTTTCTTCAGGTAGCTGAAGACTTCGACTTCATTGTCAAAATTCTTTGGAATGGTCTGGGGCAATACCTGCTTATGAATCCCGTTTTCGGCCATTTGGCGGGCCATGGCGAGGCGCCTGATTAGCAGTTCCGGTGAGAGCCACTCTGCTTCGGTGTCAGGCCAGCCATTTGGTTGCGATGGTTTGTAAGGATGGTGGCCAAGATTGTACATCACCGACTTCGGCCGTTTCGCCTTGCCTTTCGGCCGGCTCTCGAAATCATACTGCATCTCGTCCGGCGTTGGCGGCCAACTGGCGCCTGCGACCTTCACGCTCTGCAGGAACCAGACTTCCGGATTGAGGAATTTCTTGTGTGTTCCCGTATGCGCGTAAACAACTCTGATCAACGCCTTGTAAATTGTCGGCAGATCTCCGTCGCTCTTTGTCCAGGCTTCAATGACTGGCTGGACCATTTCCGGCGTGACATCGTCGGTCACAAAATGGCGGACCAGCTTGGTCGAGATAAATTCGGCACAGCTTGGATGTACGCAAAGGTCCTTGATGACGTCAGTCAGCTTGGATTTGGCGCTCAGGCCACGCTGCTTGTAGCGTTTGCCCATAACCACATGATTGCCGGGTTCATGGCTTTTCGGCTCGAACTGGACCGGGTTGCATTCCTCGCGCTTCTTCGACCAGCGGTTTTCCCAGCCAGCCATGATATAGGACAGTGCGATGACGTCTTCTTGCGAGTATCCCGCCGCTGGAGACACGGTGTGAAGTTCCAGCAACTCGCGCGCATGGTTCTCGTTGACTGTCGCTACTTCACCGTTGTCGCGCTTCCACCTGCCCCGCTTCGAGTTAGGGCCAACCGACTGGCTGTTGTCGAGATGCGCGATCATGGTCCATGAGGTCGTGACCGCCTCAACCAGATCAGTGAAGCTGCCGCACATGTTCGGGCGAATGACCTCGCGGGTATAGGCGCCTGTGTTCCAGCAGCCGAGCATGTCCTTTTCGGCAATGGCGAAGTGGTTGTGCCAGAACATCCATAGCCGTTCGAATACCGGCGCTCCCGACTTCAGCGCCGTGTGATGCCGGATCGCGATCTCGAGGCTTTCATAATATTTCTCGCCGGTTTGCCACCGAAGCTGCGTTTTGGCGTCCTTGTAGGC
>JAKMFG010000141.1 GCA_022425565.1 Alphaproteobacteria bacterium | reverse complement strand
TTCCGGTCTTCCGCTTGCCGATTCGCCACTCAGGGTCGGCATTTTGTTCAGTCTTCGCTGTCGAGACCAAAGGCGGTATGAAGGCTGCGGACGGCAAGCTCGGTATATTCCGAGGCAATTAGCACCGAAATCTTGATCTCCGACGTCGAGATAACCTCGATGTTGATGCCACGCTCAGCGAGGGTTTCGAACATCGCCCTTGCGACACCTGGTTGCGAGCGCATGGCCGTTCCGACCACGGATATCTTGGTGACGGCGGCGTCGGAATCAACGGCCCTGAAGCCCAGCCGTTCGCGTGCGGCGTCGATCAGGCCAAGCGCCTTGTCGAGGTCGCCGCGGCCCAGCGAGAACGTGATGTCGGCCTGCTGTCCCTCGCTGGCTGCGCTCTGCACGATCATGTCGACATTGATATGGTTCTCGGCCAGACCGCCGAAGATGGACGCTGCAATGCCGGGTTTGTCTGGCAGGCCCTGAATGGTGATCTTCGCTTCGTCGGGGCTGTAGGCAATGCCGCTGATCTTTTCCTGTTCCACGATTTCATCCTCATTCACGACAAGGGTTCCAGGCGCATCCGAAAAGCTGGAGCGCACCTGAAGGTTCACATTATGGCGCATGGCCATGGCCACCGACCGGGTCTGCAGCACCTTGGCGCCAAGGGACGCCATCTCCAGCATCTCCTCAAAGGTGATGCGGTCGAGTTTCTGCGCCTTCGGGGCAATCCGCGGGTCTGTTGTGTAGACACCGTCGACATCAGTGTAGATATCGCAGCGGTCCGCCTGTAAGGCCGCTGCAAGTGCCACTGCCGATGTGTCGGAGCCTCCACGGCCGAGTGTCGCCACCCGCCCGTCGGGAGCAATGCCCTGGAAACCGGCGACAACGGCCACCTGACCGCTGGCAAGGCGCTCGCGCATCAGCGTGCTGTCGATGCTGTCGATGCGCGCCGCACCATGAACGTCATCGGTATGGATCGGAATCTGCCAGCCGAGCCACGAGCGCGCATCAATGCCGAGATTCTGCAGCGCAATCGCCAGAAGGCCAACCGTCACCTGCTCGCCAGTTGCGACAATGGTGTCATATTCACGGGCATCATGAATCGGACCGATGTCGCGTGCCCATGACACCAGCTGGTTCGTGGTCCCGGCCATTGCCGAAACGACCACCGCCACCTGATGTCCGGCATCAACCTCGGACTTCACACGTGTCGCGACATTACGAATGCGATCGAGGTCGCCGACCGAAGTGCCACCAAATTTTTGAACAATGAGCGCCATTTTTGCCCTATGGTTGCGGCCAGTTGTTGAAAACGCTGATGTCTTAGCGACTAAGGCGATATGGGGCAAGCCTGTGAACACGACGGCAGATCAAAAAGAAATCGACAATTTCGCGGCGATGTCCTCGCAATGGTGGGACCCTGACGGGCCGATGGCGCCGCTTCATGACTTCACACCAGTGCGGATCGACTACATTCTCGACAGTGTCAGGCGGCTTGGCACAGGCAGCGGCGTGACCGGCGTCAGCGGGTTGCGCATTCTTGATATCGGTTGTGGCGGCGGCCTGCTTGCCGAACCAATGGCGCGGCTCGGCGGCATCGTCACCGGGATCGACGCCACCGCCGAGGCGATCGAGGCCGCACAGGCACATGCCACAAGTGCCGGGCTCGATATCGATTACCGCTGCTGTACAGCCGAAGCACTGGCCGAAAAGGGTGCAACATTCGATGTGATCTATGCCTCGGAAGTCATCGAGCATGTGACGGACAGGCGGCTGTTCGCCGCTTCCATCGCCGCGATGCTGGCGCCTGGCGGGACTGTCGTTATCACCACCATCAACAGAACGCTGGCATCATTGGCGCTGGCGAAAGTGGCGCTGGAATATGTCTTCAGGCTGGTGCCGGCCGGAACGCATGACCCGGCCCGTTTCGTCCGGCCGCATGAACTTCGCGCCGAATTCGCCGGGGCCGGCATCATCCTTGATGACATGACAGGCTTCGCACCGCGTCCGGCGCGGCGCATCGGCGGCAACGGATTCGTTCGCACTTCGATGATGGCTATCAATTATGCGGCGAGCGGCACCAGCATCTAACCCGAACAGCCAGTCCGAACAGCCGGCACGCTCATAACTCGCGGCGTCAATTGTCCTTGGGAAGCCAGGGCATATCCATGATTTCGATGCCCTCCTCGTCGAGCGCCTCGCGCTCCTCGACCGTGGCCTGGCCATAGATGCCCTCTGGCTCGGCCTCTCCATAATGGATTTTCCGCGCTTCTTCGGCGAAACCATCGCCAACGTCGCGGCATTCTTCACGAATCTTTGTCTGCAAGGCGCGCATCTCGGATATCAGTTCCTGCATCTTGCGCGCGGCGGCTGGCGGAAGCGCGGCGCTTGCCTGTTGTGGTGCCTGTTGCGGCGCCTGCTGCGGAGCCTGCTGCTGTGGTTGCGAAGAGGGCGGCGCTGCAGGTCGACATTCGGCGAGATCGGTCTTGCGGGTTTTCGGGCTGGCGAGGTTCGGGGCCATCAGCGCGCGGCGCACATCGGCGGACTCGCAGACAGGACAGGTCAGGAATCCCGATTCCTGCTGCGATTCAAAGGCGGCGGAGTCACCAAACCATCCCTCAAACTCGTGCGACTTGTCGCAGATCAGCTGGTATTTGATCATTCCCCTGCACCCTGGCGCCGACCGGTCAGGTCAGCTTTCCGTGGCAATGTTTGAACTTCTTTCCCGACCCGCACGGGCATGGCTCATTCCGCGACACCTTGCGGTTGGCCGGCATCGCGGCCGGCTGGCGCGGCGCCTCGGATGGCTGGTCTCCCGCCTCTGCCTCGGGCTCTGGCTGGCGGACCTCGACATGGCTCAGCACCATCGTCACCGTCTCGCGCAGGCCGGCAAGCAGCCCTTCAAACATGGTGAAGGCCTCGCGCTTATATTCATTCAGCGGGTCCTTCTGGGCATAGGCGCGAAGCGAAATGCCCTGGCGAAGCTGTTCGAGGCTCAGAAGATGCTGCTTCCACTGCTGGTCAAGCACCTGCAGAAGAAGCGACTTTTCCGCCATGCGCATGGTATCCGGCCCGATCCGTACCGCCTTTTCCGCCATATAGCGGTCCGACAGGTCAGTCAGACGCTCCTCGATTTCGGTTTCGGCAACGCCGTCCTCGGCGAACCACTCCTCGGCAGGCACCTCGACACCCAGAATGCGCTGCGAATCTTCCTGCAGCTGCGCGGCGTTCCACTGGTCACTGAACGTTCCCGCCGGAACCGAACGTTCGACGATCTGCGAGACCGCCTCGCGCCGCATATCGGTCACCGTGTCCTGAACATCGCCAGAGCGCATGATTTCCTTGCGCTGTTCAAAAATGACAGTCCGCTGATCATTCATCACATCATCGAATTTCAGCAACTGCTTGCGAATTTCGAAGTTGCGCGCCTCGACCTTGGACTGAGCCTTTTCCACGGCCTTGTTGATCCAGGGATGAACGATGGCCTCGCCCTCTTCGAGCCCCAGCTTCTGGAGCATGCCGTCGAGCTTGTCCGAGCCGAAAATTCGCATCAAATCATCCTGAAGCGACAGGAAGAATTTCGAGGCGCCGGGGTCGCCCTGACGGCCGGTCCGGCCACGAAGCTGGTTGTCGATCCGGCGGGATTCATGACGCGCGGTGCCGATGACATAGAGGCCGCCGGCGGCAAGCGCCTGCTCCTTCAGCGCCGCCACTTCGGCGCTGATCTGCTCGACCTTGTCCTCGCCGGCATCCTCCAGCCGCATTTCAAGATTGCCGCCAAGCTGGATGTCGGTACCACGGCCGGCCATGTTGGTGGCTATGGTTACCGCGCCGGGCACACCGGCCTCGGCAATAATCCGCGCCTCTTCGGCATGGAACCTTGCATTCAGGACATTGTGCGGGAGCTTCCGCTTCTTCAGCACTGCCGACAGTGCCTCGGATTTTTCGATCGTGACCGTTCCGACAAGCACCGGCTGGCCGCGCTCGCGGCAGTCGGCAATAAGCTCGATGACGGCGTCGTCGCGCTCTTCGGTGGTGCGGTAGACCTCGTCGTCATGGTCGACGCGCTGCACCTCGACATTGGTCGGGATGCTGGCCACCTCGAGCTTGTAGATTTCGGAGAATTCGCCGGCTTCGGTCAGTGCCGTGCCGGTCATGCCGGCGAGCTTGTCATACAGACGGAAGTAATTCTGGAACGTGACCGATGCGACCGTCTGGTTCTCAGCCTGAATTTCAAGGCCCTCGCGCGCCTCGATGGCCTGATGCAGGCCTTCCGAGAAACGGCGTCCCTCCATCGCACGGCCAGTGAACTCGTCGATGATCACCACCGTACCGTTCTTGACCATGTAATGCGTATCGCGCTGGAACAGCATATGGGCACGAAGAGCCTGGTTGACGTGATGCAGCAGGCCGACATTCTCGATGTCATAGAGAGTGCCATCCCCCATCGCACCGGCTTCACGGAGCAGGTTCTCCGCATGTTCGATGCCTGCCTCGGACAGCGAGACCGAACGGCCTTTCTCGTCGAGATCATAATCCTCGGGAACCAGCCCCGGGATGATGCCATTGGCCACATGATACTGGTCCGATGTCTTTTCGGCCTGACCGGAAATGATCAGCGGCGTGCGCGCCTCGTCGATCAGGATCGAGTCGACCTCGTCGACAATCGCGAAATGGTGGTCGCGCTGAACCATGTCCTCAATGCGGAACTTCAGGTTGTCACGAAGATAGTCGAAGCCGAATTCATTGTTGGTGCCGTAGGTCACATCGCAGCGATAGGCGGCACGGCGGACCTCGTCATCCTTGTCGCCGGTGATGCAGCCGACACTCATGCCAAGGCGCTCATAGACCTTGCCCATCCAGGCGGCATCGCGCGAGGCGAGATAGTCATTCACGGTAACGACATGAACACCGCGATCCTCAAGGGCGTTCAGGAACACTGCCAGTGTCGCCACCAGTGTCTTTCCCTCACCGGTTTTCATCTCGGCGATCTCGCCCAGGTGAAGCGCAATGCCACCCATCAGCTGCACATCATAATGACGCTGGCCCAGCGCGCGCTTGGCGGCCTCGCGGACCCGGGCAAACGCCTCGGGCAGAAGATCATCAAGTGTCGTCCCGTCGGCAAGGCGGGCACGAAGGTCGGTGGTGGAAGCATGAAGCTGTTCATCGCTCAGTGCGGCGATCTTGTCCTCAAGAGCGTTGACCGCCGCCACCTGCGATGCGTAGCGCTTGATCGCCCGGTCATTAGTCCCCGAACCAAACAGGCTTTTCGCCAAAGATCCAAACATGCATTTCCCCGCGTGACCTTGCCGGCGGCCTGTCCGAAGAACGGATTGCCGTGCCGACTTATTCCGGCTGCGCAACAGCGCCGCCGAACCGGATGTTCCGGCCAGTTTCGACATAGTGCCACAGGCCTGAATTGTCAATCAAACCACCTGTTGGAACGCATGCCACCGCTGACTGCCGGCCGCCTGTCCACACCAATGTTTCGAGCTGTTGCAGAGGGTTGAAATACGGCCGGTCATGGGCAACACTGCCCTCGGCTTCCGGCAGGGTCCCAGCAAGACATGGTCGCCATACCGACAAGGCCGGGACCAGGCAAATTTTTCCCCTTTTCCGTGAGGATATCTGATGAAACCGCTTTCCACCTTCGTGGCCACCACCGTTCTGTCCCTTTCGCTGGCCGTTCCGGCGCAGCTCATGGCCCAGGACCGCATCGCCGTGGCAACAATCGACGGCGACAGCATCTGGCTGGACGAGATCATGGCAGTGGCGGAAACGCTGCCTCCGGAATATCAGCAGCAGGGCATCGCCAGCATCTATGACCAGCTGGTCGACGATGTGGCAAATTCGAGGCTCGCCGCAATCGCAGCGCGCAGCAGCGGGCTGGACAAGGAAGAAGATGTTGCCAGCGCCATGAAAACCGCGGCTGACCGTGTTCTAGCCGAGGCCTACATCACCCGCGAGGTCGGCAAGGAAATCACCGAGGAAGCCATTCAGACAGCCTATGACGCTTATGTCGCCGACACCGGGTCGCGTGAGACAGTGACCGCCTCGCATATCCTTGTCGAGACCGAGGAAGCGGCAAGAGCGATTATCGACCAGCTGAAGGATGGTGCCGATTTCGCCGAACTTGCGCGTGAAAAATCGACCGGTCCCAGCGGCCCGAACGGCGGATCGCTCGGCAGCTTTGGCCGTGGCCAGATGGTTCCCGCCTTCGAGGCTGCCGCCTTCGGCATGCCGGTTGGAGGCTTTTCGGACAATCCGGTCCAGACCCAGTTCGGCTGGCATGTGATCCAGGTGTCGGACAAAGGGATCGAACAGGCACCGGAGCTGGACCAGATGCGCGACCAGATTGCCGCCAATCTGTCGCGGCAGAGCTTCGCGCGCATTGTCGAGACCTTGCGTGCCGGCACCACGATCGAGGTCCGGCCGCTGACCGATGTGATGACAGAGGCCCAGCAGGCGGCCGAGAACGCGCAATGACCGTCTCGCCGCTGGCACCCGCCGCCTTTCCGGCGATGCCAGACATTGCGGGCGTGACGCTGTCCACCGCCGCATCCGGCATGAAATATACCGGGCGTGACGACATGCTGCTGATGCAGCTCAGCGGTTCGGGCAGCATTGCCGCCGTTTTTACCAAATCGGACACGGCGGCAGCGCCGGTCGATTGGTGCAGGCGGCAGCTTGGCGCGGGCAGCGGGGCACGCGCCATCCTTGTGAATGCGGGCAATGCCAACGCCTTTACCGGCGATGGCGGCATGGCGGCCGTCACGACCTGCTGTGAAGGTGTCGCCACCAAGCTGGGCTGCGCGCCCGGCGAAGTGCTGATGGCATCGACAGGCGTGATCGGCGAGCCGCTGGACAGCGCCGTTCTCGCAGCCCATTTCGACAGCCTCGCCAACGGCAGCGCCGACTGGCAGGCGGCGGCGCAAGCCATCCTTACCACCGACACATTCGCCAAAGGGGCGAGCACCACAGCCGCAATTGGCGGCACTGACGTGCAGATCGCCGGCATCGCCAAGGGATCGGGCATGATCGCGCCCAACATGGCGACGATGCTGGCGTTCATCGCCACCGACGCGGCACTGCCACAACCGGTTCTGGCCGCATTGCTGGCCGATGCCACAGATCGCAGCTTCAACGCCATTACCGTCGACAGCGACACCTCGACGAACGACAGCGTCTATCTGATGGCGAGCGGCGCAGCCGGGAATGATGCGGTTGCCGGAGCTGACGATCCGGCACTCGATGACTTCCGCGGCGCACTTGATCAGGTGATGCAGGACCTCGCCAGGCAGATTGTCCGCGACGGCGAAGGCGCCACCAAATTCATCACCATCGCCGTGACGGGTGCCGCCGATGACACTGTCGCACACGGCATCGGCATGTCGATCGCCAACTCGCCTCTGGTGAAGACGGCGGTTGCCGGCGAGGACGCAAACTGGGGGCGCATCGTCATGGCGGTTGGCAAGTCAGGTGCCGGAATCGACCAGAGCAAGCTGGGCATCTCGATGGGCGGCGTCCTGATCGCCGCCGCCGGTACGCGTGTTGTCGATTATGACGAATCGCCCGTTGCATTGCACATGAAAGGCGAGGAAATCGATATTGCCGTCAAGGTCGGCGACGGTACTGGCACGGCCCGCATCTGGACCTGCGACCTCACCCACGGATATATATCGATCAATGCCGACTACCGCAGCTGATCATCCCGCGCCGGGCCTGCCGATGGTTCTTGTCAGCGCAGTCGTGCTGGTGGATGCCGACGGGCGCGTGCTGCTGGCACAGCGCCCCGAAGGCAAGGCCATGGCCGGACTGTGGGAATTCCCCGGCGGCAAGGTCGAAGCCGGAGAAACACCCGAAGCGGCGCTGATCCGCGAGCTTGGCGAGGAACTCGCCATCGACACCGCGGAAAGCTGCCTCGCGCCGCTGAGCTTTGTCAGCCACGCCTATGACGACTTCCATCTTCTGATGCTTGTCTATGTCTGCCGGAAATGGAAAGGAACGCCGCAACCGGTGGAAGGCGGCGAGCTGACCTGGGCGCGGGCGGCGCGGCTTCGCGATTACGATATGCCGCCTGCCGACCTGCCGCTGATTGCGGTGATCCAGGATCTGCTGATGTAGCTTTGATCAGCCTTCGGGATCGTGTTCGGTGGTGTCGAGGCTGTCGGCAAGCCGATGCGCCGCGCTTCCCGGACGAAGCGGGGTCTGCTGGCTTTCATGCGGGGCCCAGCCGGTCAGGGTAATGATCTCGAAACTCGCCGGAATGCGCCCATCGGGGCCGGCGAACCGGTCATGATAGATTTCCGCCGCACGAAGGAACAGCCGCCGCGAGGTCGGTGCCCGGCGACGGCCAAGAAGCGCGTTCTGTTCACCCATGCCGCGAAGGTCCGCCATCAGCCGGAACATGTCGGGATAGGTAATGGTCAGCCTGTCGGCATCGGCCACCGGCAGCGCCAGCCCGGCCCGGCCGAGCAACCCGCCAACATCGCGAATAACTGCCAACGGCACGGAGCGAGGCCCAGCCCCCCCATAGAATTCCATCACAGCC
>JAKMFG010000139.1 GCA_022425565.1 Alphaproteobacteria bacterium | reverse complement strand
GGTGATCCTGCGCGCCGATGGCAGCCCTACCTACATGCTCGCTGTGGTCGTTGATGACCATGACATGGGGGTTACCCATGTCATTCGCGGCGACGATCACCTTAACAACGCCTTCCGGCAAACCATGGTCTATAGGGGCATGGGTTGGGATGTGCCGGTCTTTGCCCATATCCCGCTGATCCATGGCGCCGACGGCGCGAAACTGTCGAAGCGACATGGAGCGCTTGGTGTCGATGCCTATCGCGATATGGGCTTCCTTCCCGAAGCCATGGTGAACTACCTGCTTCGCCTCGGATGGAGCTATGGGGACGAAGAGATCATCAGCCGCAAGGATGCGGTAGCGTGGTTCGACATCAACCGTGTCGGAAAGGCGCCGGCCAGATTTGATATGGACAAGCTTGCCGATATCAACAGCCACTATCTGCGCGCCATGCCTGATGCTGAATTGTGGGACCTTGTATCACCGCTCGTTACGCCGACCAGTCCGCATGCCGAAGACCGTGTCACAAAACTGATGCCGCTGTTGAAGGAACGCGCCAAAACACACCAGGACATTGCGGCGGCCGCAGATTTCCTTGTGCATGACGGCGCACCTGAAATCCAGGAGGATGCCGCCGGGCTGCTTGACGAAAATGCTGTCGCAAATCTGGGCAGGCTGCTTGGTGATCTGCCGGAAGGTCCGTGGGAGGTCGAACCGCTTCAGGCGTTCCTCAAAGACTGGTTGGCCACAAACGACCTGAAAATGAAGGACATCGGGCTACCGCTGCGCGCTGCACTGACTGGGACAAAACAATCCCCGTCAATTGTCGATGTGATGGCGACTTTGGGTCCCGAAGAAGCAACCGATCGTATCCGGAAAACTTGCAAAATTTAGCGGTTTACGATAACAAGCACGCATTCGTACAGAGCGTCACCGAACCGGTCCTTCGCTGACGCGAGAGAGCTTTGCCGGTCAGGGGAGAATAACGATGGCTGCGGATACCGACACCCAGAAAACAATGACGCTGACCGACAATCAGAACGGCAGCAGCGTTGAACTGCCGGTAATCGACGGCAGCGTCGGTCCCGATGTTCTGGATATCCGCAAGCTCTATGGTCAAACAGGCATGTTCACCTTCGACCCCGGCTACGGGGCGACAGGATCGTGCAAGTCCGGCCTGACCTATATCGATGGCGACCAGGGCATCCTTCTGCATCGTGGCTATCCGATCGAACCGCTTGCCAACCAGTCTGATTTCCTCGAAGTGGCTTATCTCCTGCTGGAAGGCGAACTGCCGAACGCCGAGCAGAAAGCCGAATTCGACAACGCCATCACCCGCCACACAATGGTTCACGAGCAACTGTCGATCTTCTATCGCGGGTTCCGCCGTGATGCGCACCCAATGGCCATCATGTGCGGCGTTGTGGGCGCGCTGTCGGCCTTCTATCACGATTCGACCGACATTCAGGATCCAACGCAGCGGATGATTGCCTCGCGACGCCTGATTGCAAAGATTCCGACACTCGCGGCGATGGCCTATAAATATTCGCTCGGCCAACCCTTCAACTATCCGCGGAACAACCTGTCCTATGCGGAGAATTTCCTCCATATGTGCTTTGCCGTGCCGGCAGAGGATTATGAGGTCAACCCGATCCTTGCCAGTGCCATGGACAAGATCTTCATCCTTCACGCAGACCATGAGCAGAACGCCTCGACCTCGACAGTCAGGCTTGCCGGATCGTCAGGCGCCAACCCGTTTGCCTGCATCGCGGCTGGCATCGCCTCGCTTTGGGGTCCGGCGCATGGCGGCGCAAATGAAGCCGTGCTGAACATGCTCAACGAGATTGGTCATAAGGACAATATTCCGGAATATGTGAACCGGGCACGCGACCGTGACGATTCGTTCCGGCTGTTTGGATTCGGCCACCGCGTCTACAAGAATTTCGATCCGCGCGCCAAGGTGCTGCGCGAGACCTGCCATCAGGTACTCGACGATCTCGGGGTTCATGACCCGCTTCTGGAACTGGCCATGGAGCTTGAGGACATGGCCCTCAAGGACGAGTATTTCATCGACAAGAAGCTGTATCCGAATGTGGACTTCTATTCGGGCATCATTCTCAAGGCGATGGGCTTCCCGACTTCAATGTTTACCGTGCTTTTCGCCGTTGCGCGCACCGTCGGCTGGGTTGCCCAGTGGAACGAGATGATCACCGATCCGATGCAGCGTATCGGCCGGCCTCGCCAGCTTTATACAGGCCCGACAGAGCGTCCATTCCTCGATATGTCGAAGCGCTGATTGCCGATCAGCGTGGCGGCGGGCCGAGCCACTCAGCCATCGCCGATACGACACCAGCTTCGAAGCTGTTTGCCCCGCCGCGCAGTAACTGCCGAAGGTTTTTGGCGTCACCGACGGCCCTGTGGCCTGCTTCACCATCCGACAGCACCGTCCTGATGGCGTCTGCCAATGACGACGCGCTGGCGCGTTCCTGAAACAGGAAGGGATAGACCTCTCGTTCCAGTAGCGCGTTTGGCAGAATCACTCTGTCCATTCTGACCAGTCGCCTGCCGATGGCAGCCGATAAGGCAGGTGCGATATAACAGGCCACCCCCGGAGTACCATAAAGTGCTGTCTGCAGCGTCACAGTACCGGATGCGGCCAGCACCGCATGTCCTCTGCCCAATGCCCTGAACAATGCCCCATCATCCTGATCAATGCTGATCGCTTCAGCCGAGCGAGTTGCCGTACAGGCAGCCACAATGCTGCCGGCGAGGCGGGGCAATGTCGGTATGGTCGCCGTCAGTTCGGGATGGCTGTCTCGCAACTGCTCAAAGGCCGCCAGCATCGCCGGGAGGATGTGCCGAATCTCCGCACGGCGGCTTCCCGGCAGCATCACGATATGGGGTGCAGACACGGGATCGGGACGGCGCGGCGCGTCATAGGCCGGATTGAAGGCTTCTGGATGACCGATGAAGGCCGTTTTCACACCAAGCGATTCAAACCATTCCGGCTCAAACGGAAACAGGCACAGCAACCCGTCCACGGATCTGGCCACCCGATGGCGGCGCCATGCGCCCCAGGCCCATACGGTCGGTGCAACACAATGAATGACTGGAACGTGCCAGCCGGCTCGCTCCATGCGCTGTTTCAGTCGTGCCGCAAACCGCAGGGAGAACCCTTTCACATCGACAGTAATCACTGCCTTTGGCCGAGCCGACATCACATCTTCAACCAGCTTGTCAGCAAGACGTGACAGGCGCGGATAGGCAGCCAGCGCGGCACCAAACCCGAAAACCGTCAACTCTTCCATATCGATTGCGCTGACAAGTCCCTCATCGCGCATTGCGGGGCCGCCGACACCGATCCATTCATGCGCGCCCCAGCCACCATTGACCGCCCTCATCAGGCTGGCGGCAAGCCTGTCACCAGATGGCTCCCCAGCCAGAATGAATATCGGAACACTCAAATGCCAACCACCGTCAGGTCAAGATCGAAGGCAAGCTTCCACAGCGTCTCCGGCGCGGAAGCAAGCATCACGCCTCCCGCCTCCAATGCCAGCACGCGCACGCCGCTGGCAGCAGCAAGACGAAGGGTTTCTTCTCCGACAACTGGGATATCAAGCCGTGTATCCTGACCCGACTTGCGGCGCTTTACGAATATGGCAGGCGGCGCAGCCGGATCGATCAGCAGCGCAATGCGGTGCAGCATTCCGTCAGTGCCCTCCGCCCCCTCAATGGCGATGACGCGGCCATCCTGCAGCACGACACCCTGCCCCACGTCATGCGCGCCAAGCGCATCGAGAATTGCCGTACCGCGATTTACATCCTCGCCCGTCGCATCATCCAGTGAACCTGTTACGATGCCGACTGGCATCATCGCACCCGGCAGGAATTGTTCAGGCGAAACAGTCTCGATGCCGGCTTCACCCAGAAAATCACTGATCACCCGAAGAAGAGCGTCGTCGCCACGGCCAACGGCTCGCGCCAGCAGCTTGACCGCTGCCGCATCCGGTTTCAGCTGCGACAGGGACGGGCGATTGATCTTTCCAACCATCACAACACGGTCACAGCCGGCCGCACGAATCATGTCGCGTGCCTTGCCAACCGCACCAAGGGGCACCTCAAACGCCTCAAAGGCGGAAAAATCGGCATCTGCCTGACCAGCGATCCGAAGGATAACAACATCCTCACCAAGGCTTCGAGCATTGTCAGCCAGCGTGACGGGAAGCGCGCCCCTTCCTGCGATCACCGCCAGCCGTGCCATCACACCCCTTGCCTTTGCGCCGCCTGGCACACACCGTTACGGCCAGCTGAATCCAAAAATTCGAAAACCTGTGCCGCTTCGTCGTTTTCGGCAAATGCGGCCCGAGCTGCCACCAACCTGTCACCAAACACACCATCACCCCTGAACAGGGTGCGGTACAGGCCGCGCAAGGCTGTGATACTGTCCTCGCTGAAGCCACGACGACCAAGCCCTATGACATTGATCCCGGTCAGGCAGGCACGGTTGCCAACAGCTATGCCAAAGGGAATGACATCACTGTCTACCGCTGTTTGCGAGGCGACCATGGCATGATCGCCAACACGGCACCATTGCTGCACCGTTGCAAAGCCCCCCATCATCACATGGCTTCCAATCTGCGCGTGACCGCCAAGCGATGCGTTGTTCGCAAAAATGGCATGGTCACCTACCACACAGTCATGCGCAACATGCGATGCGACCAGGAACAGGCCGTGATTGCCGACAACGGTTCTCATCGAATCGATGGCCGTTCCGGGATGCATCGTCACATGCTCGCGGATCACACAGTGATGCCCTATCTCGAGCGTTGATGCCTCTCTGGCGAACCGCGTGTGCTGGGGTGGGCACCCAAGCACCGCAAAAGGGAACACCTCACTGTCCGCCCCGAGGGATGTATGCCCTTCAATCACAACATGCGAATGAAGAGTCACACGGTCGTCGATAACCACATTGGGGCCAACCGTGCAGAATGGACCGATCCGGACATCCTCGCCAAGTTTGGCGGCTTCATTGACGATGGCTGTTGGGTGAATGGTAACAGGCATTGATTGTCAGCTTTCAGGAACAGGAGGCAATCAGCGCTGCGGATCGACGATCATCGCGCCGAACTCCGCTTCGCTTGTCCGCACATCGTCAACTGTGGCGAAACCCTTGAATTTCCACAACGGTCCCTTTGCGCTCACCTTTTCGACATGAAGTTTGAGTACTGAACCCGAGCGCACGGGCTTGCGGAACTTCACCTTGTCGATGGTGGTAAAAAACACCAGCTTGTCATCAGTATCACCGCCAAGCGTGACGCTCACCATACAGGCAGCCGTCTGCGCCATGGCTTCGACAATCAGGACACCCGGCATGATCGGATAGTCGGGGAAATGCCCGGCGAAATACGGCTCTCCCACGCTGACCATCTTCACACCAACCGCGCTATGGTCGGGGACGATTTCCTCGACCCGCTCAATCAGCAGCATCGGTGGCCGGTGTGGAATGCGCTTCTGAATCTGATCAATATCAAGTTCTGTTATCTGATCGCTCATCGCTTACTCTTCCTCATTGCGGGATGATCCCAGAAGGCGCCGCAAGGCGGCGCGCTCTCGCCAGACCTTTCGCGTTTCCTCGGCTGGAAAACCGACGACAGTGGTGCGCTCCGGAACGTCCTTGGTAACCCCCGACTGCGCCATCACAATGGCGCCCTTGCCGATGTTGACTTGCGAGCCAACACCCGCCTGACCAGCCAATATCGCGCCCTCACCGATCACCGCACCACCGGCGAGACCGGTTTGTGCCGCCAGCACGGCGCGATCACCAACAACGCAATTGTGGGCAATATGAACAAGGTTGTCGATCATCACAGAAACACCGATACGCGTCATGCCGAGCGTGCCGCGGTCAATCGTGCATCCTGCACCGGTCCGACTACCTTTGCCGATCTCGACCGAGCCGACATGCGGCAGCAATACAGGTCTGTCCTGCGTGATCTCGAACCCGAAGCCGCTTCCCCCGATCACGTTGTTGGCACCTATCCGGACGTCATCGCCAAGCCGGCAATGAGACAGAACGGCATTCGCCTCAATTCTACAGTTACGGCCGATTTCCACACCCTGATGGATGACGACGCCCGGCTCTATGATCGTGCCTTTCCCGACTGAAACTTTCTCGCCAATGCTGACGTTATTGCCAAGAGTGACGCCATCGATCGGAGCTGCCTGCAGCGGCGGATGGCAGGCGCCAATATCCGCAACCATCAGCGCCAGTGCTCGCGCAAACCCCAGACGGGGATTGTCACAAACCAGCACCGCACAATCCTGTGGAAGTCTGTCAGCCATTGCTTGAGTGGTGATGACGACAGCACCGGAAATTCCGGCAATCACGGCTTCTTCAGCCCTATCCGTCAGGAAGCAAAGGTGGCCGGGCCCAGCATCTGAAACCGGCACCGCATCCTCGGCCAGCATGCCGGAGCCCCGGGAAACATCGGCACCAGCAGCGACCGCAAGCGCATCGACACCCTGTGCGGTGACGGAAAAAAAGTTGCGGTCAATGGCCATGACCTACTCCTGGCTGGCCGATTTCGGAGGATCTATGGTCACCTCAAGCCTTGCGTTCTTTGTACGTTCATCAAGCCGCTGCAACACCTCGTCAGAGATGTTCAGTGTTGGCCGAAAAATCAGAACCGAGTCCTTGATCAGAACCAGATCGAGACGCTTCTCACCGGCAACTTCCGTAACAATCTCCAGGGCAATACGACGCAAGTTCGACTGGGAATCCTGAAACGCTATGTCAATGGCCTCGCGGCGATACTGAATCTCCTTCTGGATCGTGGCCACATCCGCCTCAAACTGTGAAAGTTTCTCGGCAAATGCGTCTTCCGACAACAGCTCACGTTGCGAAGTCAATTCACGCTCTCTTTGCTGAAGAACCGCCTCGCGCTCAGAAAATTCCTGTTGGAACAGCAGCCGCTGATTGTCCAGCAATTCACGGACCCTTGCCGTTCCCTTCGACGCCCTGAGAACACCGTCAAGGTCGATCAGGCCAATCCGCTTGACGACCATGTCGTCATCCGTCTCCTGCGCATGAGCCGCACCGATCACCGAAACGGTCGTAGCGGAAATCGCAACGCAGCTTATCAACAAGGCGCCACATACCAGAAGAGAAGCAAAAATTCTCGATGTCAGGATAGCCATGATCGCACTGGTCCTAGAGCCGTGTGCCAATGGTGAACTGGAACGTTCTGGTTCTGTCATAATCCTTCTTCGAGACCGGGTTTGCCCAGTAGAAGGACAACGGCCCGACGACCGTATCCCACAACAGGCCTACGCCCAACGAAGACCGCATAGATTTGTCGTTCGCGCCTGTAACGCCATTCGGATAATCCGTGTCCCAGACGCTGCCGAAGTCGGAAAACACGGTCCAGCGCATGTTGAGGTCCTTGCTGAGACCAAGACGCGAGACGACTTCCACAGAGCCGGTAACAAGCGTATTACCGCCAACTGCCGCATTTGACCCTTTATCGCGTGGGCCGATGCCGCTAAGCGCAAAGCCCCTGACATCTCGCCCGCCAAGGAAGAACCGCTGCGACTGGGTAACCTTTTCACCAAGACCCATCACCTGGCTGGCACGTCCCTTTACACCAAAGAAGAAGGTGTTGAAATTGAGCGGACGGTAATAGGCGGCCCGACCAGTCACCTTGTAGAATTTTGCGTCCCCACCGATTCCTGCAAGCTCTTGCCTCAGTTCGAGAAGAGTCCCCTCCGAAGGATCAAGACGGTTGTCCAGCCGATCCTGCCCCACGACATAACTCGCGGCCGAAGTCAGAATCTGTGAGCCATTTTCACCTGTAATAGATGTTGCCGTTGTCGAACTTTCCGTCGTCTTGGATTGCGACAACTCGTACCCGACCCCGTGATAGTAGTCCTGTGCCGCATCAAAGCCGATACCAAGATCAAAACCGGTTTTGTTGATCGACACCGAATCCTGCTTCACCTTCTCGTTGAACAAGCCGGCGCGGCCAGTCAGGTTGCGCCCGAAAAGGTAAGGCTCGGAAACGCCAAGCCTGAGGTTTGACCGTTTCTGCGAGAACTCGAATGACAGCGACAGACCGCGACCTGTGCCAAGGAAGTTGCGCTCGTCAATCCCGAAAGCGACGCTCGTCTGTTCAAGTGAGGAATATCCGATACCAACGGAAAGTTCGCCGGTCGACTGCTCTTCGACCGTCAGTTCGGTAATTGTCTGTTCTTCGCTGCTGCCAACAAGATTGCGCACTTTCACATCAGAGAAGAAACCGAGATTCCGGACGTTCTTGATGGATTCGTCCAGCTTGATCTGGTTGAAAGCATCACCCTCGACAAGCTCAAACTCGCGCCTGACAACGGAATCCTTGGTGCGAACATTGTTCACGATTTCAATGCGTTCAATGAAATTCTTTCGGGCTTTTCCGATATTTACCGCAATATCCAACTGGCCTGTTTCAGGATCGGTCACGACTTCGGGATCTACATTGACAAAGGCGTAACCAAGGGCACCCAGATTGTTAGTAATGTCC
>JAKMFG010000123.1 GCA_022425565.1 Alphaproteobacteria bacterium | reverse complement strand
GTCGATCCATACAGCGCTGGCATAAGAGACTGCCCATCGATTGGATCGACATATCCGCGGTAGGGCGCGTCCCCTGCCAGGTCAAGAAGGGTAGGCATAATGTCGATCAACGAGCAGTTCTCATCTATACGGGACGGCGTCCAACGGCTTGGGGCATGCATAATTAGTGGAACGCGGGCCGCCCATTCAAAGAAATGCTGTTTGAACCACATCCCGCGTTCACCCATCATTTCACCATGATCAGCTGTCAGGATAATGATGGTGTTGTCCGCCATGCCGGACCGTTCCAGTGCCTCGCGCAGGGCTGCAACTTTGGAGTCGATATAGGAAATCATGCCGAAATAGGCATGGCGGGCCGCCCGCCGATGCTCGTTCGTTACCTCGAACTGATGGCGCGCCTGGCAGAAATGTAAATTCCGGCTGAGATGGTCAATCTTGTCCAAAGACAGGGGTGGCACATTTGGCAGTGGAATGTCATCATGGTCATACAGGTTCCAGAATTCTTCCGCGATGACGAAGGGAGAGTGTGGATGTGTAAAAGAGACCGTCAACATCCACGGGTCGTCTGACTGGCGCCTTGCTAGATCATATATGGCTTGGGTGCCGTGATAGGCCACTTCGTCATCGTAATCCATCTGCATCGACCGAATGCAACTGCCGCTCTCGATCACAGCGGCCATCGTCAGGTTGGTCGGGCGGTATTCGCGGCCTTTTTCCCAGTCGACTGTCCATGCAAAATTGGCCGGATAAATGTCGGTTGTGTGGCGGCGGTGATAGCCGTGATGCTGGTCGGGCCCGACAAAATGCATCTTTCCAGAGAGTTCCATTCGGTAACCCATATCCCGCAGGTAATGGGCAAATGTCGGAAGCGAGGCTCGGAACTCGGACGCGTTGTCATACATATCAATAGAAAAGGGCATTCTGCCTGTATGTATTGAGGCGCGCGATGGGCCGCACATCGGCAGGTTGCAATAAGCATTTTCAAACACAACGCCCTCATCGGCGAGGCGGTCAATGGCCGGTGCCTTTACAAGCTTGTTCCCGTAAACCGAAAGGGCTGGAGCAGCAAGCTGATCCGCCATAATGAGAAGAAAATTTGGTTTCATAATGTTAAATTCCAAAAGGGCTTGAGGCAGCCGAACGCGACCTCAAGCCTGTTGTTTATTCGATCCTGAGACCAAGCTTCTGAAGTGCCTCGTCATAGGCTTCGTACTGGGCCGCAACATAGGCGCGGGTGTCTGCCGGAGACCGGATGTCGACAATGTTGCCAAGGCTCTTTGTCATTTTGTTCCAGCCGCGATCACCCTTCAGTTTTTCAAGAGTGTCGACCCATTTGCTGACCACACCGTCAGGCAGGTTTGGTGGGCCATAGATGGCGGACCAGCCAATCACCATTTCGATGTTTGGGTGGCCGACTTCCTTAGCAGTCGGTACATTCGCGATGATTTTCTGCCTGTCAGGTGTGCTGACAACAAGCGCGATCAACTGGCCTGCCTCAATGGCGCCTGCGGCGGCTGACAGATTCTGGAACGAGAAATCAACCTGGCCGGCAACAACAGCGGCGCGCGCCTTGCCCCCACCTTTGTAGGGTACATGGATCAGCTTCTCAAAATCCGCATTCATCGCATCGGCCATGACGGCGACACCAGTGTGGAGCAATGTCCCGACACCGGCAGTGCTGTAGGACATTTCCTCGCCAGCTTTGATTTTGGCTTCGAATTCGGCAAAGGTTTTAATCCCGCTGTCAGGGCTGACAACAAGGACGAAGGGGTTGCGCTCGATCAGCCCCAGCATTGTGAAATCATCCCATTTATAGGGAATGGTCTTGTTCATCGCTGGAACGCCCATCTGACTTCCAACGCGGGCCGATAGCAGGGTGTAGCCATCTGCTGGCGCGTTGACCACGAAGTTGGAGCCGACAACGCCTGCCGCACCTGTCTTGTTCACGGCAAGAACTGGCTGGCCAAGATAGGCCGGTGCCGATCCGGCAATCAGACGCGCCGACAAGTCAGCCGCGCCGCCAGGCCCATATGGTACCACAATCGTGATGGGGCGATCTGGATATTCGGCAAAGGCGGTAATTGGTGTCGACATGACCCCGATTCCAGCCGTTGCCGCGGCCAAAATGCCAAGTAGTTTTCGCATGCTCTCCTCCTGTTTTTCGAACTTTGTTTTAGGTTTGTTTCTCACTTGAAAGTGTGACCTTCAAAAATCATTGACATGCCATCGAACGTATTGCAATAGTTTATTACACTCTGTAATAAAC
>JAKMFG010000112.1 GCA_022425565.1 Alphaproteobacteria bacterium | reverse complement strand
GTTCAACTG
This sequence comes from Alphaproteobacteria bacterium, assembly GCA_022425565.1. Taxonomy (GTDB): domain Bacteria; phylum Pseudomonadota; class Alphaproteobacteria; order Puniceispirillales; family Puniceispirillaceae; genus UBA8309. The sequence continues at coordinate 2,892 of JAKMFG010000112.1, read as the reverse complement.
CGGCGAGGCCGCCCGGCCCGGTAAGGTCACGTTCCACAGGCACCTCGCACCCCAACAGCGCGGATAGTGCCGCAGCAACGGGTGTCACCGACATTTCGGGAACCACCTTGCCCTTTGGCCTTCCAAGATGCGTCAAGATCACCACCCGCGCGCCAGCTTCGCGAAGGGCCCTGAGCCCCGGCAGGACACGCCTGATGCGAGTGTCATCACCGACCACCCCGTCAGCAAGCGGCACATTCAGGTCAAGCCGCACAAGGCAGCGCTTGCCGGAGGTTTCGATCTGATCGACGAACAAAAAAGGAGATGTCATGGCACTTGTCATCCGAGGGCGGAAATAGACCGGGCAACCGTAGGTCCCTGTGTAGGACGAGGCGAGACCCGCAATCAATTCACAAAATCATGAGAGTGCAGCAGAGGATTCGCCCACCGGCTTTAGCCAGCCTTCTGAATGGCGGCCCAGTCAAATTCCACCATCATCCTTGCCAACTCCTTGACTTCTGTCTTTGGCTGCCAGCCGAGTTTTGTCCTCGCCTTTTCATTGTTCCCGATCAGGACGTCCACTTCAGCAGGACGGAAAAATTCCGGGTTCACCTCGACTATCAGCTTGTTTGTCTTCCGGTTGTAGCCCTTTTCATTTTCTCCCTCGCCTTCCCAGACAATTTCGACATCAAGCGGCTCGCAGGCATATTCGACAAAATCCCTGACAGTCGTCGTCTTGCCGGTCGCCACCACGAAATCATCGAATTCATCCTGCTGTAGCATCAGCCACATGGCCTCGACATATTCCTTTGCGTAGCCCCAGTCCCTCTTTGCATCAAGGTTCCCAAGACCAATCCTGTCTCTTGTCCCGTTCATGACCTCGCAAAGCTGCCTGGAAATTTTCCTTGTGACAAACTCGACCCCTCTCAAGGGAGCCTCGTGATTGAAAAGAATCCCCGAACTGAGCCTGAGCCCATGGCTTTCCCGATAATTCACGGTCAGCCAGTGACTGTACAGCTTCGCGACGCCATAGGGAGATCGCGGATAAAAGGGTGTGGTTTCGCTCTGAATGGGCGCGACGATCTTGCCGAACATCTCGGAAGTGGACGCCTGATAGAATCTGGTTTCGGGTGAAAAACGCTTTATCGCCTCGAGCAGGTAAAGCACCCCCATCGAATTGATGTTCGTTGTGGGAACACTCAGGTCCCAGCTTGCGCCTACGAAACTCTGAGCCGCCAGATTATAGACCTCGTCAAACCGGTATTTGCTGATCAGTTCCGTAACGCCGAACTGGTCGGTGATCTCGAAATTCAGCAGCTTCACCTTGTCCTGCACGCCAAGAAGCCTCAGCCGATAAAGCTCGTCATGCGAATTTCTTCGCAATCCCCCGTAAACCTCATACCCCTTGCTGACAAGCAACTGAGCCAGATACGCCCCGTCCTGACCGCTGACACCGGTGATGAAAGCTGATCTCTTTTTCATGTGCAGCTCCGAGCGCAAATCAAACGATTAAAAGATTTGTTGCCAATGCGCGAAAGCGATGAACTTCTTTATGGCAAACATTCAATATTGCTAATAATCCTATAATGCTGAATCTACAATGGATTTTAAACAAAACTCCCGGGGGCACCATGCCGACACTACATGCCGCTTTTCTGGCGGGGGGCATTGGCGATCAATTGATGCATTTTTCTCAAATGCAGGCCTTCACCAAGCTGTATGGCGGGAAAATGGACATCTTCTGCCAGCATGTTCGGGTGATGCAAAAGATCGGACAGGAGTGCCATTGGCTGAATGAGGTTTACGACATCAGCCGGTTCAAGAAGCTGGGACGGATGCGCCAATTCATGGCCGGCACGAAATCACTGTCCAAATCCAACTATCAGCATTCTATTGTGTTCCATCCTTCAGCCAGCTTTAAAGCAGCAGCCTTTCTGGGCGGAATTCCGGTCAGAATTGGTCTGCGCAAACAGTTTCTGGACAGGTTCGTTCTCACCGAGACGGCACAGGATAATACCCTGACCGCATCCCATCACGGATGGGGCCACCGGCCCTTTGGCGCTGCCTTTGACAAATACCTGGCTGACAGGAACATCGACCCTGTCGGCACAGCCCCCATTGCGCCTCCGGCAACACCGTCAACGGAATTCAAGGCCCTTATCTCACAATTGCCGAGGCCCTTTATCGTGGCGAACCTGTTCTCCGCCGACCCGGCGCGCAGATGGCCGACGGACCACGCGGCCAGTTGCCTTGCCAAACTGGTCGAAGAACATAAAGGGACGCTATTCCTGAGTTCAGGGGACGATGCGCGGGAATGGAATGATCAGTTCCTTGACGCATGGCCCGCCGGCACAAGAGCTCCCATCGACTTGCTGCGGGAGCGGAAGGACCTGAAGTTCGAATTGGAACTCTATCATCAGGCCAATTGCTATATCGGAGTGAATTCCTTCACCGCAAATCTTGCGATGAACTGCGACCTGCCATCAGTCATTCTCTACAACAAAAAAGCGGATTTCCTGAACTATCGAGGAAACTCGGTCGGGTTGTTTCCCAAAACCGGAGCGGAAATAGCCAGCATTGAGCCTGCCGCCATTTCTGATGCAGTCGCCGGCTTGTCGAGCTAGGACGCCACAACCACGAGTGGGCAGATCATCAGCTCTTTTGCTGCGCCGTGTAATCCTCATACGACTTTTCCTCGACGAGCACAGAGCCGGTGGCGAGGTTGATCTTCTTCTTCTGGTCGGCGCGGGGGTCATTAGTGACGTACACTGCGCGGGGAAGTTCGATGAACCGGTCACCATAACGGCCGCCGGCTTCCTCGGCGCGGATGTTATCCTCGATATCCCAGAGCTCGGCATTCACCCGGCGCAGCCCGTCTGTCAACTCCACCAGCTCGGCACTGTCGAACACACC
>JAKMFG010000108.1 GCA_022425565.1 Alphaproteobacteria bacterium | reverse complement strand
TGCTGTTCTTCAGCGTCGCCATGACCGTGGCACGCTTCATGGGTGACCGGCTGTCGGCCGTGATCGCACCGAACCTGTTGCTTGCCATACCGCTGGTGATTGCCGGCGTGCTGCTCACCACCGCCGTTGTCACGGCCCATGTGACGATGCTGGTATGGGCCTATATCTTTATCGGGCTTGCCGTGGCGAACGCCTTTCCAATCATCATTTCCGAAGCGGGCCGCGCCGCCGGCGACCAGCCGCTTCGTGAAATTTCGGTCATTGTCGGATTTGCCTATTTCGGGCTGATCAGCGGACCCGCGCTGTTCGGCGTGCTGGCGCATTTCATGGGACTGGACGCCACCGTTCTCGGCATTGCCGGCATAGCCTTTGTTCTGGGTGTCGCCAGCCTCGCCATGCCACGCTTCGTCGCCGGCGCGGGCGCACGATCAGACAGCCTCAGTCAGCCATAATCACCCGCGCCTGAAGCGACGGTGTTGCCATGGCCACGGCCGCACCGCGAAGCCCGGCATGCGGGTCGACCGACAGCCACACCGGCACATCCGACAGAAGCCGCCCCATCGTTCCCTGATGGCGGAAGCGCTGGGCAAACGGACTTTCGGCAAGCAGGGGCTGAAGTTGCGCCACGATCCCGCCGGCAATGACGACGCCGCGCCAGCAGCCCAGTGTCAGCACCGCATCTGCGATGACCGTTCCCAGAATACCAAGCATGGTCATCGCCGCCGCACGCGCCGGCCCATCACCGGCCAGGGCAGCCCTGCCAATTTCAGGCGCACCCAGAGTCGCTCCGGCCTGAAGCCTGTAGACGTTTTCAAGGCCGGGTCCGCTGACAAAATCCTCTGCCGAGACATGAGGAACCTCTGCCCTGCGCGCCTGCATCAGCTCGATTTCTGCATCGCTTTGCGGCGACATGCCGACATGGCCGCCTTCGCCCTCGATCGGCACATAACCGTCACCTGCGGGAACCAGCGCCGACACTCCAAGCCCGGTGCCGGGCCCGATCACCAGAAGCGGCGCATCCACAGGTCCGGTTCCTGGCAGAACCTGCAGATTGCCATGCGCCGACGGGTCGGTCTGGGCCAAGGCCTGTGCAGTGAAGTCATTGACCACCAGCAGACGTTCAAGGCCTGTCTCGGCCAACAGGCCTGCCTTGCTGAAACGCCAGTGATTATTGGTCACATCGACCTCGGGTGCCTGAACCGGGCCCGCAACGGCAATGCTGGCGGCATCGGCGGTGACACCAGTCTGCGCCGCATAAGCGGCAAAGGCCGCGGCAAGTGACGGGTAATCGGCGCACAGCATGCTGCGAATTTCGCCAAGGCCCGAGGTGCCGGCGACCGCAAACCGCACATTCGTGCCGCCAACATCAATCGCGACAAGTGCCATGCAGAACCCCTACTGGAAGATCTTCCCGATGTCGTAAATGATCACGGCAATTTCGGACTCGAGCGGGAAAGACAGCATGCCCATCACGCTGTAACCAAGGATCAGCGGCATCAGATAGAAACGGATCATATAGATGAACCAAGCCACGTAGAGTGGGCGCATCTTTTCGACCAGGAAGTTGGGCGTGGCCCATTTCATCGCCCTGATCATCGGATCGGTCATCCGGACAAAGGCCTTCATGAAAAAGAAATCCGAATGTTCGTTCACGAACAGGCTCATGCCGAACCGGCCCATCAGCGTCCACATCGCCAGACCCATCACATAATCGAGGATCAGGATCGAAATCGGAATCTCATCCAACATCTGCGCGCACTCCTGCAAGAACCTGTTAACTCATTAGCAGAAACAAAACGGAGCAGGGAAGACTCCCTGCTCCGCAAATTTGTCAGTCATGCGCCGCCCGTCATAGACCGGGACGCAAGACCCGTACCCCTAGGAATTGGTGACAGTGTCACCCTTCGGGATACGGATGGCATCGACCATCTTCTGGGTCTCCTCATCCGGCTCTTCGGTCATCAGCGAGACGATAACCATCAGCGCAAGGCTGACAGGCATACCGATCATGCCGAAGCGAAGACCGTCAAGACCAAGCCATGGTGTCATGCCCGCGAACTGCACCATGTACAGGTACCAGGCACCGGCGCCGAAGCCACCGATCATGCCTGCAACCGCACCAGCACGGTTCGCACGCTTCCACCAGACACCAAGCACCAGCGGGAAGAACAGGCCGGAGTTGGCGAAGCAGAATGCCCACGCCACGGCACCGAGAATCCCGGTTAGCTTGGCCGACGCCACATAAGCGGCTGCCGCACCGACGACGAGAAGCAGGATACGCGCCACGACGAGACGTGTCTTGGTATCTGCCTTCGGGTCGATGATCTTGTAGTACAGGTCATGCGACAGAGCGTTCGCGATGGCGAGCAGCAGACCGTCTGCGGTCGACATGGCGGCAGCAAGGCCACCAGCGGCCACAAGGCCCGAGATCACATAAGGAAGACCAGCGATTTCCGGCGTAGCCAGAACCACAACGTCACCCTTCATGAAGAACTCGTTGATCTGCAGGATGCCGTCACCGTTGCCGTCGATGATCTTCACGAAGCCGACACTCGACCAGTTCTTGACCCAGTCAAGCGCAGAGGCGTCGGCAATGGATTTGCCGATGATGCCAGTCGCAAGATTCGGATCAAGGATCGAAAGCTTGGTGAAGGTCGCCAGAGCAGGCGCCGTGAAGTACAGCAGGAAGATGAACACCAGCGACCAGCCGACGGACTGACGGGCAGCCTTGACGGACGGAGTGGTGAAGTAGCGCATCAGCACGTGCGGCAGTGATGCGGTACCTGCCATCATACACAGGACCAGGGTGAAGAACTTCCACTTGGCCATAAGCGTGTCGTTTGCATCGTTGATGCCAACAGACAGGGCAGCAAGGCCCTTGGCCTGGGCAGCGGCTTCAGCCGTCGGCTTCAGCTCGCCAACCTGATGGAGGGCTTCGAGTTCCTGCACACGGAGAACAGCGTCGAACTGTGCGAACTGCGGGATAAGACCGTAGTCCAGCTTGTTCGACATCCATACCACCGGAAGCAGATAGGCGATGATCAGAACGATGTACTGGGCCACCTGGGTCCAGGTCACGGCCTTCATACCGCCAAGCATCGAACATACAAGGATGCCTGCAAGGCCGAACCAGACGCCAACCTCGAACGGAATGTCGAGAGCACGCGATGCCACGATGCCGGTACCGGTGATTTGCGCCGTCACATAGGTGAAGGACGCGACCACCAGGATGATCACCGCGCAAAGACGCGCAAGGTTGCCGCCATAGCGGGTTCCGATGAAGTCAGGAACCGTGTAGCAGCCGAACTTGCGCAGATACGGCGCCAGCAGACTTGCCACCAGCACGTAACCGCCGGTCCAGCCGACCAGGAACGCCATGTAGGGATAGCCCTTGAGGTAGATACCTCCGGCCATCGCGATGAAGGACGCGCCCGACATCCAGTCGGCCGCAGTAGCCATGCCGTTAAAGACGGCAGGAACCTGCCTGCCCGCGACATAGTACTCGGTTGACTGCATCGTCCGCGAAAGAATGCCGATCAATGCATAGATTGCGATTGTGAAGCCAACGAACATGTAGCCGATATAGCGTGCTGGGACGCCGGCCTGCTCGAGAATGGCCATGAGAATGACAAAGCCCAGGAAACCAAGTGTATAGATTCCGTAGACTCGGCCAAGATTTTGGATAAATCCGCCTTCGAGTTTCATCATGGTGATCTCTCCTATTCCTCGGAAACACCATGTTCGTCATCAAGCTTGTTCTGGCGTGAAACGAACCAGAAAATCAGGATGACGAAGGCGATTTGCGAACCCTGGCCGGCCATGAAGTAACCGCCGGGGAAAGATCCCTCAGCGCCATTCAGTGCAGAACCGAACCAGTGCACGACGAACGAGAAGAAAGCCCAGATCGCGAGCGTAATATACAGCAAGCTCTTGGACTTCTCCCAATGGCTGGACGCACCAGCTGCTTCGTTTGACATGGAAATTCCTCCTGTTGAAGCACCCGCCTTGCGGCGGGACGCACCTTAGTTTCAGGCCATGATGAGGAAGATACAGCCCGAAACCTCCCCTAAAGTCGCAACCTGCTATTTGTTGTTGCCGCGACTTCATTAACGCGTGATGGTACTCAGGAGAGCAAGAATGACAACAACTTTTGTGATTTCGGCAAAAATGCAACTCCCCGAATCCTTCAAACCTGTGCTCCGTACGCTTGGCCTTCTGCGCGAGCCGGACATCGAAACATATCGCCAGCTGGCTGATTATATTGAAAAGAATGCAGCCTATGTCTCGCAGGTCACACTATACACCTACGTCAAGGCACGCGCCGGCACGCAATATCCCAAACTGTTTGAGAACGACGACTTCCTCACCTCGCTGCGCATTGCGCGCTGGCACATCTTCGGCGCGGCCGTGTCAGACATGGCACTGTTCGCCGCTGCCCAGTTCCATGTGTCCGGACAGCTTGAGAAAAAGGATACGGAAGCGTTTGCGGCCGGAATCATCGAGGACATCCTGACAAATTACGAACAGGACGACATCGAGCCGAAAGTGTTTCTGGAAATGATGGCCGACGGTGTGCGCCGCGCGAACTTCGCCGACTGGCATGATATTGCCGACGGGCCGGCCGCCTTCCAGCGGAGTTCGGACGCCGTCTATGAATGGGCGCCAATCGCCGATGAATTGAAGTCGCTGGACGAGGAAATTGTCCGCAACTCAATCCATCTGCGCTGGATTGGCGTGCGCCGCGATACCAAGGCGCTGCTGCGCCGCGATTCCGTCCTTGCCAGCTGGCCCAGGCCTGAAGCGACCGCCGGCTAGAACATCCCGTGAAGCGTCTTTGTCTCGAGATAATCCTCAAGACCCATCATGCCGCCCTCACGGCCGTTGCCTGACTGCTTGTAGCCGCCGAACGGCGTGCCGTATCCGACAGCAGCCCCATTGATGTGCACCGCGCCGGCCCGCAACCGGGCCGCCACCCGCTCGGCGCGGCCGGCATTGCCCGTCTGCACATAGGCAGCAAGACCGTAGGGCGTGTCATTGGCGATAGAGATGGCCTCTTCCTCGCTTTCGAACGGGGTGATCGCCAGAACCGGGCCGAAGATTTCCTCGCGCGCCACGCGCATGTGGTTCTCGACATCGGCAAAAATCGTCGGTTTCACATACCAGCCATCCTCAAACCCTTCCGGTTTGCCGGGACCGCCAGCCAGCAGCCGCGCCCCCTCGTCGATGCCTACATTGATCATCGTCTGGACGCGGTCATACTGGATCTGGTCAAACAGCGGCCCGAGATGCTCGCCTTCCTCGGCAGGATCGCCGACAGCCGTGTTCTCCGCTGCGGTGCGCGCAATCTCCAGAACCTCGTCATAGCAGCTGCGCTCGACCAGAAGGCGGGTCGGGGCGTCACAGGACTGGCCGGTATTCAGCATGCATTCCGCCACCGAAACCTTGACACGTTCCTCAAGATCGCAATCGGCAAAGACCAGATTCGGCGACTTGCCGCCAAGCTCAAGCGTGACACGCTTGATCGTGTCGGCTGAATCCTGCGTCACCGCCTTGCCGGCGCGCGTTGATCCGGTAAAGGACATCATCTGGATATCGGCGTGCCGCGACAGTGCCGCGCCAACAACCGGCCCCTCGCCATGCACCATGTTGAAAACTCCGGCCGGTACGCCCGCCTCGTCCAGAATTTCGGCATAGACCACTGCCGAAAGCGGCGTGTATTCGCTGGGCTTCAACACACAGCTGCATCCGGTTGCGATGGCAGGCAGCACCTTGAGCACAACCTGATTGACCGGCCAGTTCCATGGCGTGATCAACCCGCATACGCCAATCGGCTCACGCACGATGATATCACCATTCTTCAGCGCTTCACGTTCCTCAAGCGCCTCGAGGGAATCGATGAAACCGTCAAGATGCCCGATGGCGGCATCGGCCTGCATTTCGCGGGAAAAGGTGATCGGCGCGCCCATTTCCATACGCATCGCCTGCGCCAATTCCTCGAGCCGTCGCTCGCTCACCTCACGGATGCGTCGCAGCAGCGCCAGCCGGTCGGCCTTGCTTGTCTGAGAGAAAGTCTCGAAGGCGGCCTTGGCCGCGGCGACGGCGCTGTCGACATCTCCGCCATTGCCAAGCGCGACGGTACCAAGCCGCTCGCCATTGGCCGGATTCATCACCGGCATTGTCTCGCCGGACACCGGCGCAACCCATTCGCCGCCGATATAGAATTGAGTCATTCTGTCCACTGGTCCGTTCCTTCCGTTCTCTGGCAGTGCCTTCTTGAGGGCTACATACCTTGTTGCATCACGCGTTGCATCAACGTGGTGTCAGCGCGCCGCCGTGATGGCTGTCTCGATCATCTGCCGGACATCTGCGACGCTGGCCTGCCGCGGGTTGGTCGCGGCGGCACTGTCGAGGAGTGCCTTTTCGGCTATTCGCGGAGCGCAGTCAAACGGCACGTCGATCGCAGCAAGGGATTTCGGAATATCGATCTCGTCCAGAATCCCTTCCAGATGGCTTATAAAACCGTCTGGCGACCCGTCACTGATCCCCATCACCTCGGCCATGCGCGCCACCTTCGGCTCCAGCCCCGGAAGGTTGTAGCGCATCACCACAGGCAGAACGATGGCGTTCGTCAGCCCGTGCTGCGTGTCATATTCCGCGCCAACCATATGCGAGATGGCATGCACCATCCCCAGCCCCTTGAGAAAGGCGATGCCGGCCATGCAGGAGCCAACGAGCATTCCGCCCCGCGCCACCATGTTTTCTGGCTCGCGCACCGCCACCGGAAGCCAGTTCGAGATCAGCGCCAGCCCCTCCAGCGCCATTGCATCACAAAGGGGATGAAATCCCGGCACAATGTAAGCCTCAATGGCATGGGTCATCGCATCGGCGCCGGTCCAGGCCGTCAGATGCGGCGGCAATCCGACCGTCAGTTCCGGGTCGAGAAGCGCCAGCGACGGCTTCAGCCCAAGGTGGCAGATGCAGAATTTCATCCCCTTGCCTGTATGGGTGATCATCGCCGTGCTTTCCGTCTCGGCACCTGTTCCAGCCGTTGTCGGAATGGTGACCAGATGCGGAAACGGCTGGTCCGGCCTGATCTCCGCCGGCGTGGCCTCCCATTCAAAATCCCATAAATCGATCTCGTTGCGGGCTGTCAG
>JAKMFG010000045.1 GCA_022425565.1 Alphaproteobacteria bacterium | reverse complement strand
TAAAAAGCGATTATCTGCGTCTGGAGGAAACAATGAAATCCATACTTCGCCCGCTGGCTGCCGCCAGCGCTCTTGTCCTGATGGCCACCACCGGCGCGTTCGCCGAATGGAAGCCGTCGGGGCCCATCACCATGATGATCGGCTTTGCCGCAGGCGGCGGTGCCGATACCCAAGCCCGTATGATTGCCGAGGAACTCGAAAAACGCCATGGCTGGACCATCATTCCCGAGCAGGTTACCGGTGGTGGTGGCGCCAAACTGGCTGCCAAAATGAAAGGCATGGCGAATGATGGCACCGTGATCGGCCTCGCCGTGACCGAGACCTTTGGCTACAACATGGTTGCCAACCCCAAGGCCGGATACAGCCAGGCAGACATCACACCGCTGACAACCACAGCCGGCTTCCAGATGGGCGTCGTTGCCCAGACATCAAAGGGCTGGAACGATTTCGGTGACGTCATCGCAGCCGCCAAGGCAGGCGAGACCATCCGTTTCGGCACCATGTCGCCGAAGATCGCCGACATTGCCTATCTTCTGGGTGAGGCCAATGGCGTCGAGTTCAACATCATCGAGGTGAAGGGCGGAAAAGCCGTCATGAATGGCGTCAATGCCGGTGACATGGATATCGGTTTCATGGCCGGCATTCAGGCCAAGGGTGTTGCCGCCGGCGATCTTGTCAATCTCGCCTCGGCATTGTCCACGCCGCTGAACATGTCTCCTGACGCCAAGGGCATGGATGCCTATGGCGTTGATTTCGTTCTCGACGGCTATTTTGTCTTTGTCGGTCCGGCAGGCATGCCTTTGGACGCACGCAAGGCGCTGAGCTCCGCCATCGCTGCTGTCGTCAACGACCCGTCGACCAAGGCCGGCGGCTTCGTCAAGAAGGCCTTTGGCGGCCCGACCACCATCTCCGGCGCCGAGCTTGGCGGCCTTCTCGCCAAGGACGCTGCCGATTCTGAAAAACTGATGAACGCTGTCCAATAGGGACACGAAACCTGCTGGCCGGTGCCTTTGGGCGCCGGCCTTTGATTTTTGATGTCAGATTCATGGAACATCACCCAGCACCGCGCCATCGGTGCCGTCATTTGCCTGTTCGCGATTGCTGCAATGATGTTGTGGCTTCCGAACGACATTGACTCCGGCCTGATTGAAAAGGTCCGGCGGCGCCACCAGATCGGCGACATGCTGGCGCCGGCGATGGCGCTGACCATCTTGCTGCTCGGTGGCGTCTGGCTGGCACTTTCCAACAATCACGCGGCTCTCGGCACGATCGCCGCGCCGGCGCGCGCCATCCTCATATTCCTTGGCATTGCCGGTGCATCCCTGCTGCTGATGCGCTTCACAGGCCCCGGCATTGTATGGCTTGCCGAAACCGTCGGCCTTGTCGAAGCGGGCACCGGTTACAGACCGTTGCGTGACACACTTCCCTGGAAATTCACCGGGTTTCTCGCCGGGGGCTCGGTGTTGATCTGGGCACTCAGCGCCTATGCCGACCAAAAATGGTCCTGGCGGCGGCTTGGCATCGGCTTTCTCATCGCGCTGGTCATCGGTGCGGCATTCGACCTTCCTTTCGAGGATCTGATCCTGCCTCCCAATGGTGACATGTGATGGGCATCGGCGATCATATCCTTCTTGGTTTCCAGGCGGTCCTTTATGGGTCCGGTATGGTGCAGATTCTTGGAGTCGGCATCCCGCTGCCGGTCCTGACAGTGTTCCTGGGTCTTGTGACCGGCATCGTTGTCGGATCTGTTCCCGGACTTGCCGGACCGATGGCCATGGCGGTCGCGCTTCCTATCCTGATCAGCATTTTCGGCTATGAGACATCAGCCTTTCTTCCCGTACTCGGCTTTCTTATCGGAATCATGAAAGGCGCCACGGTCGGCGGCGCGGTGCCGGCGATCCTGTTCAATACGCCGGGAACACCCGATGCGCTGATGACCACGCTTGACGGCTACCCGATGACCCGCCGCGGCAAGGCCTTCAAGGCACTTCGCGTCGCGCATTTCTCCTCGGTGTCGGGCGACAGCATTTCGGACATCGTGCTGTTCATCGGCGCGCCGTTCCTTGCGATCATGGTCGAATCCTATCTCGACCTTCCGGAGAAGGCCGCGCTGATCCTGCTGTCGCTCTGTTTCATCGCCGCCATTGTCGGCAAGCCAGTCGCCAAAGGGCTGATTGCCGTCGGGATGGGCCTGTTCGCTGCCACCATCGGGACGGGCGAGGATTTCTACCCGCGACTGACGGGCGGCGTCCTCGAACTGTCCGGCGGCTTCCCCATCGCCTGTGTGATCCTTGGAACACTGGTGATCGGCGAGGTGTTCGCCGCCCTGTTCGCGATGCGCGGCGAGATGGCAACCACCGGAAAGCTGGTCCGGCACGAGGTGACCGGCGACAACAGCCTGCCACTTGCCGAAAAGAAACAGCTGCTTCGTTTCATCCTGCCGTCAGCCTTCATCGGCACATCGATCGGCGCTCTTCCCGGCATTGGTTCGACCCTTGCCGCCACCCTTGGATACACCGCCGCCAAGAGGCGCCACGAAGCCCGCCATCCGGATGATGGTGAGACAAAATTCGGAACCGGTGTGCCGCAAGGTGTTGCCGCAACCGAGGCCGCCAATTCAGCCGTATCGGGGGCCAACCTGATCCCGGTCCTGTCGCTCGGCATTCCCGGCAATGCCGCCGCCGTGTTCCTGATCCTGGCGATGGATTCGATCAACGGCCTCAACCCCAGCCCCGGTGTCTTCAAACTGCCGTCAAGCGGCACCAACCCTGAAATGGTGATGGCCTTCGGGCTGTTCACGCTGATGGCCATAGCCAACATTCTGAACTGGCTTGGCGGGCTTCATGTCATGCGGCTTATGGGCAATATGGTCCATATTCCAAAACAGATGCTGTTCCCGTCTGTGCTGCTGCTGACCATGGTCGGTGTCTATGTTCAGGACACCAGCATGCTGGCCGTCATCTGGCTGGTGATGTTCGGCATCCTCGGCTTCGTCATGCGGCTCTGCGCCCTGCCGATCCTGCCATTCGTCATCGCCTTCATCCTTGCCAAGCCACTCGAGCGCACCATGCGCGAAGGATTTTCCGCCACCGGCGGCGACCCGTGGTTCCTGTTCTCCAGCCCGATCTGCATCATGCTGATGGCTGGTTGCGCCATCGTCCTTGTCCATTTCGCCAGAAAGACAGCTTCATGACACGACCCAATATCCTGTTCGTCACCGCCGACCAGCACCGCGCCGACTGCCTCGGCATCGAGGGCAGAAAGATCAAGACACCGCATCTCGACCAGCTGGCTGCCGAGGGAACACGTTTTGCCAATGCAATCACACCCTGTGTCATCTGCCAGCCGGCGCGCGCCTCGATCCTGACCGGTCAGTTGCCGCGCACGCATGGTGTTCACGACAACGGCATCGACCTGTCGCCCGAGACCGGGGACAAGGGGTTCGCCGGATCACTGGCAGCAGCAGGCTACGACACCGCCTACTTTGGCAAGGCGCATTTCTCGACCTATCACACCTACGAGCCGACCGGCACACCGGAATGTGTGAAGTCCTCGGCACAGTATGATGACGACTGGTATGGCCCCTATATGGGGTTTGAACATGTCGAGATGATGCTTCTCGGCCATAACTGGTTTCTTCCCGAAGAGCCGCCACGCGGCCAGCATTATGAGCGCTGGTTCTTCGCCGACGGCCGCGGCCACGAAAAGAACGCCGCCTATCAGCAGAACGGTCGCGACACCAAGGGGGCCGCACAGACGCATCATTCGATGCTGCCGGTAGCCTGGCACAATTCGACCTGGACGGCGGACCGGGCCATCAGCTGGATGCAGGCGCGCGAGGCCGATGCCGACCCGTTCTGTGCCTGGGTCAGCTTTCCCGACCCGCATCACCCGTTCGACGCACCGGAACCATGGTCGCGCCTTCACGCGCCGGAAGATGTCGACCTTCCAGACCACAGGACCCGCGATTTCGAGGGACGCCCATGGTGGCATGAGGCTGTTCTGACAGCCGAGCCGGCAGGCAAGGCAGAGCATGCCGATATCCGCAAGAGCTACAGCCGGATCCAGCCGCAGAGTGACGAGCAGCTTCGCGAGATCATCGCCAACACCTATGGCCAGATTGCGCTGATCGACCATCAGGTCGGACGGTTGATGAACTGTCTCGACGAGCTCGGCATCGCCGAGAACACAATCATTGTCTATTCCTCCGACCATGGTGACTGGCTTGGCGATCACGGGCTGGTGCTGAAGGGCCCGATGCATTACGAGGGCCTGCTCCGTGTGCCGCTGATCATGCGTGGCCCGGGCGTGCCGTCGGGTGGGCTGAACGACAATCCGGTCAGCACCATGGATCTTGCCGCGACTTTCACCGACTACGGGGATGCCGAGGCACTGCTGCCACAGCATGCGCAGAGCCTTCGTCCCGTGGTCGAAGGCCGCGAGACCCGTGAATTCGCGCGCAATGAATGGGGGCTTCTGCCAACACGGGCCGGGGTTGAACTGTCGCTCCAGACCGTGCGCACAAAAACTGCCAAGCTGACCAAGGACATGATCAGCGGTGCCGGCGAGATGTATGACCTCGCCGCCGACCCGGACGAGTTGACCAACCTGTTCGACGATCCGGCACATGCCGCCATGCGGGCCGAGCTCGAGGCATTGATCGACCAACGTGCCGATGACATGATGCCGCTTCAGACACAGGTTGGACTGGCCTGATGTCAGGCAAGGGAGACGGGTGATGGACAAGGCTCCGCTGGTCGCGGTCATCCGCGGCGACGGCATTGGCGGCGATGTGACGGATGCCGCGCTGGCGGTGGCTGCGGCAGCGCTGAAACAGGTCGGCGCGCCTGATTTTCGATGTGACGACATCATGGCTGGAGCAGCCCTGTTTGCCGAGACGGGCCTCGACATCGAGGCTGATGGCGAGACCCGAGCCGGAGCCGCCGATGCGATCTTTCTTGGCGCCATCGGGCTGCCGTCGATCCGTCATGATGATGGCACTGAAATCTCGCCGCATCTACGGCTGCGCGACCGCTTCCAGCTCTATGCCGGGGTGCGGCCGGTGCGCGCCTATCCAAATGCGCCGCAACGGCTTGCCGACGACCGCGCCGCCAGCCTCGATCTTGTGATCATCCGGGAATCAACCGAAGGGCTGTTCTATACAGCGGCGGTGCATGACCGCTCGCCTGTCGAAGGCGACCCGGCAGCACCGGATGCCGTCAGCGACATCATGCGGATCACCGGCGCGACCACGCGCAAGCTTCATGATTTCGCCTTTCGTCTGGCTGCGCGGCGCAAGGCGCGCGGCAGGCCGGGGCGGCTGACCTGTGTCGACAAGGCGAATGTCTTCAAGTCGCAGGCTTTCTTCCGCACCCTGTTCGACGAGGCGGCCACACGCCACCCCGATATCGAGACGGGTTACAGCTATGTCGATGCGATGGCGCTGGATATGGTGCGCCAGCCATGGAATTTCGATGTGATGGTGATGGAGAACATGTTCGGCGACATCCTGTCGGATCTTGCTGGCGGGCTTGTCGGCGGGATGGGAATGGCGGCCTGCGCCGAAATCGGCGATGAAAACGGACTTTTCCAGCCAGCGCATGGCTCTGCCCCGGACATTGCCGGACAGGACCGTGCCAATCCGCTTGCCGCCATTCTGAGCGGGGCGATGATGCTGGACTACCTTGCCGACCGGTGCGATCTGCCGGCCTATGCCGAGGCGGCGCTTCTGGTAGAGGCGGCTGTCGAGGAAGGCTTTGCCGCAAACGCCCTGCGGCCAATGGAATTCGGCGGCGACATGGGCACCAGAGCCGTCACCGCCGCCGTCATCGACCAGATCAACAGCGCCGCCTGACAGGGAGACATGTGATGTATGTCATTATTGTCGATTTCGAGATCGATCCGGAACAGATTGACGCCTTCCTGCCGCTGATGCGCGAGAATGCCGCTGCCTCGGCACGCGACGAGCCGGGGTGCCGCCAGTTCGACGTCTGCCAGAATCCGGATAACCCCGGCCATGTGTTTCTGTATGAGGTCTATGACGACCAAGCTGCTTTCGATGCACATCTGTCGATGCCGCATTTCAAGTCTTTCGATTCGGCGACGGCCGGCATGATCCGGTCAAAGAATGTGCGTGCCCTGACCCGCCTGTAGAGGCGGTTTTCAGACCGGCGCGTAGAGAAACATCCCGACAATGGCGAGGCTGCCGGCAAGCTGGGCAAGGAAGATCGCCACCGATGCCAGATGTAGCAGCCCGAACATGCGTTTCGCTGCCGCATCCCCCTCGAGATCACGGTCACGATAGAGATTGATACGCGGCGTCAGAACAAAGACATTCACTGCGAAACCAGCCGCCACCGCCAGCGAGACATGAAGCTGCCATCCGGCATCTGCCGCCAGCGCTGCGCCGCTCGCCACAAGCGACAGCGCAAGACCGAACAGGAACAGGCGCGGAAACAGCACGCGCAGGAACGCACCCACCGCCTTGGCCGAGAGAGTCTTGAAGGCCGCCTGCGGCACCACAGCGGTGAAAAACAGCATGAAACCGGCAATTGCCGCGTGAATGATGGCCAAAAGCGCCATGTCGAAACCTTGTGTTTTACTTGGAAAGCGAAGCTGAAGTTAACGGGTGAGCAGGCCCGCGCCAAGGCGGGTCATTGCCGCAGGCGCGCATACTGCGGCCCAGCCCTGCCACGCCACAGAGCGCGTTCACAGAGCGCCGGATATAGCCTGCCAAAATACTGATTTTGGCCATTCACGACCCTTGCAGACTGTGACAGGATGGCGTGCTTTTTTAAGAGCCTGTCGCCGAAGAGGATGAAGGACGGCCATGACACAAATTCCGGGCAAGCCCGATTTCGGATCGGAAGATTTCCTGACAGCGCATGTCGAGGATATCCTCGGATTTTACGAGCCTGTGGCCTTCGACAAGGATGGCGGCTTCTTTCAGCATTTTCTGGATGACGGAACAGTCTATGACCGCGAAACGCGGCATCTCGTCAGCTCCACCCGTTTCGTCTTCAACTATGCCAACGCCTTTCTGCAGACCGGACGGGCGCATTACCGCGACTGGGCGGCGCATGGGCTGCGCTATCTGGAAACGCATCACCGTACCAAAGAAGGTCATTTCCTGTGGCAGCGCAAAGATGATCACATCGATGACGGACGCGCCATGGCCTATGGTCATTCCTTTGTCATTCTGGCGGCGGCATGGGCGCATCGCGCCGGGATCGACGGGGCAGACCGTCTTCTCGCCGAGACATGGGACTATATGGAATCGCATTTCTTCGAGCCGGCGCATATGGCCTATGCCGACGAACGGGATGCCAGCGGCAAGGTGCTGTCACCCTATCGCGGCCAGAACGCCAACATGCATACGGTCGAGGCGCTGATCGCCGCCTTCGAGGCTACCGGCGAGACACACTATCTGGACCGCGGCGATGATGTCGCCCGCCAATTCACCGTCACGCTTGCCGAAGCTGCCGAGGGCCAGGTCTGGGAGCACTACACCAAAGACTGGCAGCATGACTGGACCTACAATATCGACAAGCCGGACGATCTGTTTAAACCATGGGGCTTCCAGCCCGGCCACCAGGTCGAGTGGGCAAAGCTGCTGCTGCAACTCGACATGCACCGCCCTGCCGAATGGCACCTTGCAACAGCAAAGCGGCTCTATGACCTCGCCATGACGCGTGGCTGGGACGATGTGCATGGCGGCCTCGTCTATGGTTATGCGCCAGATGGCAGCTTTGCCGACGCACATAAATATTTCTGGGTTCAGGCCGAGGCGCTTGCCACCGCATGGCGGCTCTATGACCGCACCGGCGAAGCCCGTTATCGTGCCGATTACGACCGGCTGTGGGGCTGGTCATGGGACCATCTGGTTGATCACAAGCATGGCGCATGGTACCGCATCACAAGCCCCGAGGGTGACTGGCTGGAGCCTTACAAATCACCAGCTGGCAAAGTGGACTATCACACCATGGGGGCCTGCTGGGACGTGTTGTCGGTGATGCGCGCAGCCGGCGTTTGAGAGGGAGACTATGATGGGCACAGGCGGATTTGCGGCGGCACCGCAACGGAATTCTTATGACGTTGTCATCGTTGGTGGCGCGATCATGGGCTCGGCAACGGCCTGGTTCCTGACACAGAATCCCGATTTCAACGGATCAGTTCTCATTGTCGAACGTGACCCGGAATATGGCAGTTCGTCGACCGCGCATACCAATTCCTGTATGCGTCAGCAATTCTCCACCGATCTGAACATTCACATCTCGCAATTTGCGGCCGATTTCGTGAAGAACCTGCGCCGCCATATGGATGACGAGCGCGTCCCCGAACTCGGCATCCAGAATTACGGCTATATGTATCTTGCCGACAATGAAGATTTCGCCGACATCCTTCGCACCAACCAGTCGGTGCAGCGCGCCGCCGGCACCGAGACCGAGCTTCTGTCGCGCGACGAAATTGCCGCGCGCTATCCATTCTATCATCTCGACGACATTGTTCTGGGATCGATCAATCTGAAGGATGAGGGCTATTGGGACGGCGGCACGGTGTTCGACTGGCTGCGCCGTTCTGCGCGCGAACGCGGTGTCGAATATGTCGCCGGCGAAATTGTGGCAATGACCTGCGAGAATGACCGCGTCACCGGTGTGACACTGGGTTCGGGCGAGACAGTGTCCTGCGGCACCCTTGTCAATGCCAGCGGCCCGCGCGCCGCACGCACAGCGGCGATGGCGGGGATCGACGTGCCTGTCGAGCCACGAAAGCGTTTCAGCTGGATCTTTACCGCCGAAACCCCGCTCGATCGCGACCTGCCGCTGACCATCGATCCATCGGGCGTGCATTTCCGCCAGGACGGGCCATCGACCTATCTGGCAGGCTGTCCGGCCGACCCTGATCCGGCGGTGGATTACGATGATTTCATCATGGACCATGATCGCTGGCAGGATCACGTCTGGCCCACCATTGCAGCCAGAATTCCGCAATTCGAGGCGATCCGCGTCGTCAATGAATGGGCCGGCCATTACGCTTTCAATACGCTGGACCAGAACGCAATTCTAGGACCGCATCACGAGATCGGCAATTTCATCTTCCAGAATGGATTTTCCGGCCACGGGCTGCAGCAGAGCCCAGCCATGGGCCGCGGTGTGTCGGAGCTGATCACCTATGGCGAATATCGCAGCCTCGACCTGTCGCCATTTTCATGGAGCCGCATCGTCGAGAACCGCCCGATTGTCGAAACGGCGGTGATCTGACAAGGGCTGCTGTGACCTGCCGCTGCTAGAATCGCGCCAGCCAGTTTGCCAGCTCAACCGTGCGGCGCGGGGCCTTCTGGTCCTGCATCGTCGTCGACAGCCGTGCCGCTGCGCCGGCGTCGGTCTCCGCCATCTCGAGATCATCGGCAACATCCGACGCAAGCCGTCCGCTTAGGCGAAGATAGCGCCCGACATAAGACGACGAAAATTCGGGGTGGTACTGCATGCCCCAGAAATCGACCCCGTCAAAATCAATGGCAAACGCCTGAACGCTGCTGTGGCTGTTGCCGGCGAGGCGTACGGCCCCTTCGGGAAGGCGCACCACCTCGTCTCGGTGGGTGCAGGGAACAGCATAACCATCGTCGCGCCCAGCCATCATCGGATGATCGCGCCCGGCCTCCGTCAGCCGGATATCACCAGCCAGGCCGTCCTCGCGCCCGTTCGGCGAGGCTGAAGAAGACCCTCCAAGGACAGAGGCGGCGAGCTGCATGCCATTGCAGGACCCGATGGTCGGCATCCCGGCGGCAAATCCGGCACGCATCACCGCTGCCAGCGGCGCGGCGCGTTCATCATCGGTGTTCCATTCTACAGACGATCCGGTAAAGGCGATGCCGTCAAAGCCGGACAGGTCTGGCGTCTCATCACCGTCATAGGGCGAGATCACCACCGTTTCGACATCATCACGCAGCCCTCTGAGGGTCGCTGCATAGAGCGGCCCCAGCGCCTGGCCAGACAGTGTTTCCAGATGGTCGGATTCAGCTTTCGGATTGCTTTCAACAACAAGAATGCGCGGCATGGAGCGTACCTCAGCTGGTTCCGGCTGTTTCGCGATGCAAATCCTCGAGATAGCGCTGATGAGCCAGCGCCGCAGGTTCGAGATCGGCTTCAGCTGGACGGTCATAACCGTAATGATTGTGCCGGTCCTCACCACGCACCAGCATCACCGTGTCTCGATCATGCTTGGTCTGTTTCACATGCGAGGCGATATACTGGACGTTAAGCCCGATGCGGCGGTCATTGCTACGGTTCGGCATCGAGGCGTGGAGCGTCCAGCCATGATGGAAAGACGCCTCTCCCGGCTGCAACGGGCAGAGAACGGCCTTGTCCTCGTCGATGCCACTGACCGTCTGGCCCTGCAGCAGAACGTTGGACTCATCCTCGGTCGCCTCATGGTCATAGCGGCCATGCCTGTGGCTTCCGGGAAGCATGCGCATGCAGCCGCTGACATCATCCGCCACCGACAGAGCCAGCCACATCGACACCTGGTCATCATGGCTGAGCCCCCAAAAGGTCAGGTCCTGATGCCAGCTGACATGGCTCGGGGCATTCGCTTCCTTGATGATGTAGGTCACGTTGTAGAGAAGGATGTCCGGTCCGATTATGGATTCGACGATGTCCAGCACCGTCGGGTCCGTCGCCAGCTGCAGCGGCGATGTCAGAATGGTGTGCGCTTTCGACTTGTAGTGCAGCGAGCCGACCTGCTCTTCAGCAGCCTCCATTGAGCCGCGATGCTGCGCTGCAGATTCGGGGCTGAGGATCGGAACACCGCCTATATAGCCGTCACGCTCGTAGGTTTGGGAAAGGGCCCGAATATCCATCGGTATATCCATCGGTATATCCATCTGACACTCCGTCACCAGATGCTGGCGCAAGGTGGCGCCGAATTCCCCGATATAGAGCCAAAAGCGATGATGGTTGGCAAGCCGGATATTGCCATCATGCCGCACAAAAATTTCAATGCTGGGTTCAGGCGTCCGAAATCTGGCGTTTGCGTTCGCGATGCATCACATAAAGACCCGACGCGGTGATGATCGCAGCACCAATCCATGTCCACAGGTCGGGAAACTGGCCAAACAGCAGGAAGCCGTAAAGGCTGGCCCAGATGATGATGGTGTAGTGAAGGGGCGAGACAAAGACCGCCAGCCCGATCTCGAGTGCCCGGATCACCAGCACTTCGCCAAGTGCCGACAGCAGCGACATCGCGGCAAGAACAATAAAAAGGTGCGCCGGTTCGATCGGCATCCAGACAAACGGCATGGCGCAGGTCAGAAGAAAAGTCGTGGTCAGCGAGGTATAGGCGACCGTGGTCGCGGTTCTGTCACGATGGCTGATATAGCGCGAGATAATCTGCCGGACGGCGAACAGGATGGCCGCAGCAAAAGGAAAGATCAGCCCGAAATGAAAACTTGCGAAACCGGGCCGGATCACCACCAGCGTGCCGAGAAAGCCGATGATGGTCGCAGTCCAGCGGTGCGGGCCCACGCGTTCTCCAAGAACAAGTGCGCCTAGGATCGTCACAACCAGTGGCGCAATGAAGGTGACCGCAATCGCATCGGCAAGAGCGACATAATTCAATCCGATGATGAACAGAGTAGCCGACATTGCGGCCACCACGCCTCGCACCAGCTGCAGAGGGCGATGACGGGATTTCATGATGATGAAACCGCGCACCCCGATCAACAACACCACGCCGGCAAACAGGCCCAGATAGCGCGCCCACACAATCTGCAGGGGCGGCAGGTAATCGGTCAAATATTTGGCCATCGCATCGACGGCGGCAAAGACGAACATGCCGGCAAGCATAAACAGCGCCCCGCGCAGATTGTCGGCGCGGCTTGGTTCAGCCGGGCGCAAGGCCTCACTGTCTGTCTTTGTTGCCATCATCCACAGTCTGCACACAGATTCTGCCAAAAGGCACCTGTTTCCATGCGAGCGCCCGATTCGGCCTGTCCAGAAACAGGCGTGAAACTCGTGTTTATTGCAGCGACAAATTTGTCACTCGAAATGGCGTGCGTCGGGGGATAGAGTTTGGAACTGGTTGGTCGCTGGTCAGCAGGAAAATAAGATTTAGGATGAGGCTCGGAATGTCGAAACTACTGAAAGCTGTGGTCGCCGCGACCATTCTTCTTCAGTCATCTATGGCTCTGGCCAGCCAGAAGACGCTTGTCATCCAGTCGACAACCTCAACCGAATATTCCGGGCTGTTCGAGCACCTTCTTCCAAGCTTCGAAAAGGTAGCCGATCTGCGCGTGCGCGTCGTCGCAGTAGGGACAGGCGCCGCCGTGAAGAACGCAATGAATTGTGACGGTGACGTTCTGCTCGTACACAGCAAGCCGCTCGAGGAGAAGTTCGTTGCCGAGGGCTATGCCGATGCCAGGTATGACGTGATGTACAATGATTTTGTGATCATTGGCCCATCCGCGGATCCGGCATCTGCCAAGGGGGCGACAGACCTGTCGGCAGCGCTGAATGCCATCGCGGACTCGGGGGCGCTGTTTGTTTCGCGGGGTGACGGGTCCGGCACGCACCGCAAGGAGCTTGCCCTGTGGAAAGGTGCCAAGCGCGAGGTCTCGGCAGACGGCAGTTCCTGGTATCTTGAAGTTGGCTCCGGCATGGGCGCCACCCTGAACATCGCCATCGGCAAAGGTGCCTATACGCTGACAGACCGGGCGTCATGGGAAATGTTCGGCAACAAGCTGGATTTGGAGGTCCTCGTCGAGGGCGACAAGGCGCTGTTCAACCAGTACGGCGTTATGGCTGTCAGCCCCGAGAGATGTCCCAATACAAATGTCGCTGGTGGAAAGGCCTTCCTGGACTGGCTAGTCTCCGACGATGGACAGGGGCGCATCGCCGCCTTCAGGCCGATGGGCAAACAGCTGTTTTTTCCCAACGCAAGGTAACCCGCCAAGGCAGGAGGCAATTCTGATGAACGATCCCATTGATCCCGGTGCCGCACCGCAGTTTCTCGATCTCTGGCCGACGCAGCTCATGCGCATTCAGCTTCCCGGGGCGGATGCTGCCAACCCGGTGCTTGCTGGTGTAATCATGGAACGGAACGCCGGCCTGGAAGATATGACGGTGGATTATACGTCCGACAATCTCTTCGCCAGTGAGCACCCTGCCGTACAATGGCTGCAGCAATGCTGCAACCGGGCGATTCTGGATTATGCGGCGCGCGCCGGCATCAACTATGAGCTGGACTGGGCGATTCAGGGCTGGGGCAATGTCAATTTCCGCGGTGACTACCACAATCTGCACAACCACCCGCATTCCTGGCTGTCAGGCACCTATTACGTGAATGTGCCGGACCAGAGCGATGCGGAAACCTATCGCTCGGACCTCAATCCCGGCGCCATCAGCTTTTTCGATCCACGCGGTCAGGCGAACATGAACGCCATTCGTGGTGACGGGCAGGTAGATCCCGAACACAGGATCCTGCCGGCGGGCGGCGACCTGTTGCTGTGGCCGGCTTTCCTGCATCACCTCGTTCATCCAAACATGGCAGAGGTTCCGCGGATTTCCGTGTCCTTTAATGTCGTGTTGAAATGGAAGCCTGAATATATGCCGCACTAGGGCGGCAGTTGCCGTGTCACTGCAGCGCGGGTATCTCCGGGTGGGACCGGCGTTGCAGCTCCACAGCTTCGATCAGAAGCGGCACTGATACGGCGAAATTCACACCGGCATCGATGTCGGCTTCTTTCGTGAAAATACCGTCAATCATACCGATCAGGCGACCATCTGCATCCACCAGCGCGCCGCCAGAACCGCCAGGATTTATGGCGGCATCGGTCTGCACGAAATCCTCTATCGGGTTGAAACCGACCTGCTTGCGGTGAATGGCCGACACCACTCCACAGCTTATGCTTAGCCCAAGGCCAAAGCTGTTGCCGATGGCACAGCCATGCTCGCCAATCGCAGGATCGGCCAGGCGAAGGGAAATCGGCCGTCGTTCCAGATCGGTTTCAAGAATGGCGATATCACGCTGGTTGTCGATGGCGACGACGGTACCGGCATGCCGGGTGCCGTCATCGGTTACGATCTCGATCTCTGTCGCGCGGGTAATGACATGCGCCGCGGTGACAAGGTATCGGCTGCTCTCGCCAGTGCCTATGAAAATGCCCGTTCCAGCGGGGGCCGTGCCTGGCGGGGCGCCGAATCCCGGCCGATTATATCCCGGCCATGTCGGCTCGATAACCACCACCGACGGCGCCGCCGCCGTCCATGTGGCAGCGCCGTGATCGGCGCGCGCCATCTGTGCCGGCAATAGAAACGCCAGAACTGCCAGCATCCCAATGCGCAGTGCCAGGCCGCCGCCAGTTTTGGCAACGGATATCCGGTGTCGGGCTGGGTTGGGCCGCAGCACCCTACAGGCGCACGGCCAGGCCGGACATTACGGATGCGGTGTCCATGCCGGTCGACTGCAGCACATAGAACGCAGCAATGGCGATCACGACAGCAGCTGCCGAGCTAATCAGAAACATCTTCATGTCTTCCTCCTCCAGCGGTGGCGGCATCTGCCAGCCGCTATTCGACTGTGGTCTCTTTTGTGGCCATTTTCAAGAAAGTGACCAGATCGATCCGGTCCTGCTCATTCTTCATGCGCTGGATCGGCATTTTGGTTCCGGGGGTCACGATATCCGGCCCCTCGGAAAACAGGCGGTTGATGGTTTCCTCGCCCCAGATGATATCCGAGTCGAGCAAAGCCTTGGAATAGGTATAGCCCTCGAGGGTTCCCGCCATCCGGCCGAAAACACCGAACAGGGTCGGGCCGGCGCGGCGCTTGCCGTCGGGTGACAGGGTGTGGCAGACGCTGCATTTGCGCGCGAACTGCTTTTCTCCATTTGCGATTTCGGCCGATGGATGGAATCGCCTGGCCGGGCCCGGTCGCTCGAGAAATTCCGGCGGGAATTCGAACAGCTCCCATCTGGTGATGAAATCATCGAGACCGGCGACAACGATTGACTGCCCATCCGGCATGATAACAAGCGACCAGATCGGGCCGTTTGCAGCATTGAAATCACGGACGATGGACCAGTCATCGGTGTTGATCACCACCACCCGCCCCTTGGCGTTGCCAAAGGCAATCATGTTGTGCCAGGGGCTGTGATAGATCGCCAGAACCGGCACGCGTTCGTCACCGATGCGAAGAATGCCCTTGCCATCGGACAGGCGTTCAATGTTCATCGTGCCGTCCGATGAACCAAAGGCGATCATGTCGCTCTGCTCATCGACAGCCATAACGGAAACGCTCCAGCCATTGCGCACGACACTACGCAAATATTCGGCGTTGGAGAGTTTCCAGTAGCGGATTTGGCCGTCATAGCCGGCGCTGTAGAGATGCGTGCCATTCGGCGCAAACTGGACCATGTTTACCGGACCGTCATGCCCCAGGATGAACTGGCTGTCCTCAGCCGCTGCTTCGGGACCGTTATCAAGCGGCCATAGTCCGATCGAGCCGTCCCAGCTTGCCGAGGCCAGAAGACTGCCATCATCTGAAAAGGCGAGGTTTACCACCTTGCCCTTGTGACCCGACAGAATGATCGGCTCTGGGTCATCATCAGCCAGCACATTTTTTTTCCAGATATAGATCTTGCCATCATCGCCTGCGGTCGCCAGCAGCTTGCCGTCTGGCGAGAAGCGGGCGGTATTCACCGCAGCCTCATGCGCATAGAGGGTGGATTTTTCGGTTATCTGGGGGGCAGTCCATACAACCGCCGAATAGTCAAAGCTTGCCGAGACGAGCATGCTTCCGTCTGGCGAAATCGTAAGGTCGCGCACCGGGCCACCATGGGCCGTGTAACGGTCAAACGCATGAACGGGTGCGGCCACAACTGCAAGGCAGAGCAGTATAGCGGACATGCGAAATGCCGCCCGGATTGCACCGGGCGACCTTTCTATTGGCGTGTCAGCCTGATCAAACACCTCGTTGCCGCCGGGGCCGATTACTCGGCAGGCTTGGCAGCCTTCTGGTCTTCTTCCTCGACCCAGAGGCTGTGGTGTTCCTTGGCCCAGTTACGGTCCACATGGCCGCTGTTCATCGCGTCAAGTGCACCTTCCATACCGACGGAACCGATATAGATATGCGCCATGATCATGATGATCAGCACCAGCGAGACAAAACCGTGCCAGATCTGGTTGTACTGCTGCTCCTGAAGCGGCGTCAGACTCGTCGGCAGATTGAAGCCAACCGTGTTCAGCATCGCAAAGGTGTCAGCAAACATCGTTGTCTGGAACGGGAACATCAGCGCGATACCCGACATGCTGACCGACAGTCCGCCGATCATCACTGCCCAGAAGATGATCTTCTGACCGGCGTTGAACTTCTTCGCCGGCGGATGCACGCCCTTCTTGACGATGCCGCCACCCATCTTGAGCCACTGGAGATCGACCTTGTTCGGGATGTTGTGGCGCACCCAAAGGAAGAAGGACAGCGCCAGACCCACCATAAAGGCGAAAGCCAGGAAGTTGTGGGCGTATTTGCCGAACGCGGTGAACGCCGCAAAGGCGTCCTTGCCGATCACTGGAAGCAGGACGTTGCGCCCATAAAGCATGTTCAGCCCGGTGATCGCCAGAATGACGAAGGATCCGGCCATAAGCCAGTGAGCGAACCTGTCTATGGTGCCAAAGCGCAGGATTGTCTTACCCGACGGGCCGGCATCAATCTTGATGCGGCCGCGAACCATGTAAAACAGCCCCAGCACGAAAATAACGATGAAAAGCCCAAAAGCGCCGATCGCCGAGATCGGCCCATTTCGCAAGGCCCGCCAGTTGTCGCCTTCCGACTGGATCATGACGGCTGCAAGTTCGTCTTTCATCTGAGTGCTGCCGGCATTGCCCGTGCGCACGTAGCGCCACAGGTCGGAGTCCGAGTTCAGGCCAAGTGAATCACCGGGTACGGCGCCACTCTGCTGCGCGGTAACGTCCGCGGGCAGGCCTGCCACACCACAGACAAGAAGCGCGAGAAGCGCAAAAATTCTCAGTGCCTTTGCTTGGATCATTGTTTCACCCC
Organism: Alphaproteobacteria bacterium; assembly: GCA_022425565.1. Lineage (GTDB taxonomy): Bacteria > Pseudomonadota > Alphaproteobacteria > Puniceispirillales > Puniceispirillaceae > UBA8309. The sequence continues at coordinate 12,584 of JAKMFG010000045.1, read as the reverse complement.
TGTTGGTCGCGGTGGTTTGTCCACCGGCGCGGCAGGTCCTAGTACCAGGCCTGCATGTTTGTTCTGGTTTCGAGTTCACGCACCTGCTCGGCACCAAGTTTCTGGTCAGCCGGGCCAAGGTAGGTGCCCTTGTCATATGAAAGGATGCGGCCCTGCTCCTCCTGATCACAGGCGGAAAGTGCTGCCGAAAGGCAGATCAGGGTTACAACTCCTAGAAATTTCTTACCGGTCACAGCGTCAACCTCCACGGGCGCACCTGTGTTGTCGGTGCGTCAAGTAACCTGTTGTCGGAATGGTTCTGAAAACTCCCCCGCACATTGCGGGGGAGTCCATTTTGGAAAGAGCGGTTAGCTCTTGATGGAGTAGGCAGTGCCCCAGCCCCAGGCGCCGGAACCGAACCCGCGGGCGACGACGCGCTCGCGGAAGATGTTCGATACCTGGTCACCATCGCCGGCCAGCAGCGCCTTGGTCGAGCACATTTCCGCACAAATCGGAAGCTTGCCCTCGGCCAGACGGTTACGACCGTACTTCTGGAACTCGGCTTGACCCATGTCGTCTTCCGGGCCACCGGCACAGAAGGTACATTTGTCCATCTTGCCCCGCGAACCATAGTTCCCGGCCTGCGGGTACTGCGGCGCACCGAACGGGCACGCATAGAAGCAGTAACCGCAACCGATGCACAGGTCCTTGGAGTGCAGCACTACACCCTGGTCGGTCTGGTAGAAGCAATCGACCGGGCAGACTGCCATACACGGTGCATCAGAGCAGTGCATGCAGGCTACCGAGATCGAACGCTCGCCAGGCTTACCGTCCTGGATGGTTACCACGCGACGGCGGTTCACACCCCAGGGCACCTCGTGCTCGTTCTTACATGCGGTGACACAGGCATTACACTCAATGCAGCGTTCCGCGTCACAGAGGAACTTCATTCTTGCCATTATAGCCTCCCTTTACGCACGTTCGATGTTGCAGAGAGAACACTTCGTCTCCTGCATCAGGGTTACCGAATCGTAGCCGTAGGTCATAGCCGTGTTCGCGGCTTCGCCGAGAACATACGGATCTGCACCTTCCGGATACTTGTCACGAAGATCCTTGCCCTCCATGTGACCACCGAAGTGGAACGGGAGGAAGGCAACGCCCCGGGCGACACGCTCTGTGACCATGGCCATGACCTTGATCCGCGCACCTTCCGGCGTTCCTACCCAGACCATGTCACCGTCGCGGATCGACTTGCCGTTCGCATCGAACGGGTTGATCTCGACGAACATGTCCTGCTGCAGTTCTGCCAGCCACGGGTTCGAACGGGTCTCGTCACCACCGCCTTCATATTCGACCAAGCGACCAGAGGTCAGAATGATCGGATAATCGCCGGAGTGATCGACATCCTGGATCGACTTGTACAGTGTCGGCAGACGATACAGCTTGCGGTCCGAATAGGTCGGGTAGTCCGCAACGAGATCGCGACGCGACGTGTACAGCGGCTCGCGGTGGAGCGGGACCGGATCTGGGAATGTCCAGACCTTGACCCGTGCCTTGGCGTTACCGAACGGAGCACAGCCATGCTTGATGGCAACACGCTGGATGCCGCCCGAAAGGTCGACTTTCCAGTTCGTCTTGTCACCGGCAATGCCGTCGATCGTCGCACGCTCATCCGCGGTGAGATCGCCATCCCAGCCAAGCTTCTTCAGCATGGCCATGGTGAACTCGGGATAACCGTCCTTGATCTCGGATCCGACCGGATAGGAGCCTTCAGCAAGAAGGTTGTTACCCTCATGCTCGACCCCGAAACGGGCACGGAAACACAGACCGCCTTCGGCGACCGGCTTGTTTGTGTCGTACAGAAGCGGTGTGCCCGGATGACCCATTTCAGCCGTGCCCCAGCAAGGCCAGGGAAGACCGTAATAGTCACCATCAAGCTCGCCACCGACAGCCTGCAGCGTCGTCTTGTCGAAGACGTGCTGGTTCTCCATATGCGCTTTCATACGCTCTGGCGACTGGCCGGTGTAACCGATCGTCCACATGCCCTTGTTGAATTCACGGGTCACGTCTTCGATCAGCGGCTCATCATTGGTCACCGAGATGTTGCGGAACATGCGATCAGCAAAGCCCAGCTTCTTGGCGAACTTGTAGATGATGGTGTGGTCAGGCAGCGAGTCGAAGGACGGCTCGATGACCTTTTCACGCCACTGCAGCGAGCGGTTCGATGCGGTTACCGACCCGTAGGTCTCGAACTGCGTCGTCGCCGGCAGCAGATATACACCGTCGGTACGGTCGGACAGAACCGCGGAAACGGTCGGGTACGGATCGATCACGACCATCAGGTCGAGCTTTTCCATCGCCGTCTTCATTTCCTTCATACGGGTCTGCGAGTTCGGAGCGTGGCCCCAGAACACCATGGCACGGACATTGTCCGGCTGGTCCATGTTGTCCTTGTCCTCGAGAACACCGTCAATCCAGCGCGAGACCGGAATACCTTTCAGGTTCATCAGGCTCTTGGCCTTGCCGTCCTTGCCGGTGATGCTGTCGAAGCGAGCCTTGATCCAATCGTAGTCTTCGCCCCATACACGCGACCAGTGCTTCCAGGCACCTGCGGACAGGCCGTAATAGCCAGGCAGCGAGTGCGAGAGAACGCAGAAGTCGGTGGCGCCCTGAACATTGTCGTGGCCGCGGAAGATGTTAGCACCGCCACCGGCGACGCCCATGTTTCCGAGAGCCAGCTGCAATGCGCAGTAGGCACGGGTATTGTTGTTACCGTTGGTGTGCTGCGTACCACCCATGCACCAGATGAAGGTGCCGGGGCGGTTGTTGGCCATCAGCTGGGCTACACGCTTCAGCTGCGAGCCAGGCACGCCGGTTACACGCTCGGTCTCTTCCGGGGTCCATCTAGCGACCTCGGCCAGAACATCCTCCATCCCGTAAACGCGCTGACGGATGAATTCCTTGTCTTCCCAGCCGTTTTCGAAGATGTGCCACATGATACCCCAGATCAGGGCCACGTCGGCGCCCGGGCGGAAGCGCACATATTCGTCGGCATGCGCTGCCGTGCGCGTGAAGCGCGGGTCACAGACGATCAGCGGTGCGTTGTTCTGCTCCTTCGCCTTCAACAGGTGAAGCAGCGAAACAGGGTGTGCCTCGGCAGGGTTGCCACCGATCACAAAAATCGCACGTGAGTTGTGGATGTCGTTGTAGGAGTTGGTCATCGCACCATAGCCCCAGGTGTTCGCAACACCGGCAACTGTGGTCGAGTGACAGATACGCGCCTGGTGGTCACCGTTGTTGGAACCCCAGTAAGCGTAGAGCTTACGGAACAGGTAGGCCTGTTCGTTATTGTGCTTCGCCGATCCAAGCCAGTAGACCGAATCCGGTCCCGACTTTTCGCGGATGTCGATCATCTGATCGCCAATCTCGTTGATCGCGTCGTCCCAGCTCATGCGCGTCCACTTGCCGCTGACAAGCTTCAGCGGGTACTTCAGACGGCGCTCGCCACTGGCAGTTTCACGAACCGAGGCACCCTTGGCACAATGCGCGCCGAGGTTGATCGGACTGTCCCAGCCAGGCTCCTGACCGGTCCATACACCGTTCTGGACTTCTGCCATGACGGTACAACCGACCGAGCAGTGGGTGCAGACGGTTTTCTTGATTTCGGCTGCTGCGCCGGACACAGATGCCTGTGCCTGACGAACGTTGGTGCCAGTTAGTGCGACGGCGGTCGTCAGACCCCCGATCGCAAGACCCGAGCCGCGCAGGAAAGCACGACGGTCGATGGTCTTATCGGCAACCTTACCGAAAAAAGACGATGACTGGGGGCTTTTCGCTACCCCTGACCTCTTCTTCTTAAGCATAGTTGTCTCCTCCAGGAAAAGCTGATTAGAAGCGTGCGGACTTGTAGAAGGCCTTGACGTGATCGGTCACCCGATAGCCAGTGCCTGACGTATCCAGCGCCTCGTCAGCGCCTGCCGAGTTGCTGGCAACCGCAGCCGTACCGGCAGCAGCAACCGACAAAGCGGCCTTTTTGAGAAAGTCACGCCGATCTTCGACGCCCTTCTTCTCTTTGTTGTCTGTCATTTCTTCATCCTCCAAAATGACGCCGCATAAGGCCGCGGCCTGCCCTTCGGAAACAGGAGCCTTTCGCTACCCCGCCTCCCCCATATCGAAAGCAGCGCTTTCGATATTCATGAACGCCCGGCCGATCGTGCCGACGGGCGCATAGAACACAGCCGATTTCGCCGCTTCGATGTCCTGCATCAGAAGCGGAGCCCACGGCTCGATATGCTTTTTGAAAAACTGTGCCTGCTCGGCGAGACTCTTCGGCGCACCGAAGGTACCGCGGATCATCCCGCTCATGATGTCGAACAGGCTGGCAATGTGGTCTTCGGGATCCTTGACGCCCTCCGCCCGCTCGATGCCAAGATCCCGCATGTCGTTGCGAAGGTTGGCAAGCGGCTTGTCGTTCAGGAACCCGGTCAGATAATAGGATGCAAAAGGAAGAATCTCGCCGCGGCCGACGCCAATGAGCAGGCGCATATATTCGTCGCGGATCTCGTTACCGGACAGCTTGCTAGCCAGGGTGGCGAGAACACTGCTTGCCGCACCGATTTCCGAGCCATCGCCCTGGAACCCGGCAACAGTGGCGATCACCTCGTCGGAAGGCTCCTTGCGAAGCAGTTCGCCGAGCAGCGCGTACATGTCGGCGCGCAGGCGATCCTCGTCTGTCAAAGAAGCTGTATTATCCGGCGCTGTAGCGGCCATGTCGCTTTGTCCTCCCCACAAGAACTGTGATCTCTGGACATTATTATCCTTATTTTTCTGAGATCATCAAAAAAGCTAACATAGAAAATCAACAATACAAACCGCCCAGCGGTCTTTTTGCAAAGTGGCTGTGTGACGTACTGACGCATACCCAAACCAGGGGTAGAGGATTGGGTCAGCCCGCCGGACGGCGAAATGTCATGCGTTGCGGCCGCGGGCGCGGCGGGTCTTCGACCGGCGACTCGTCCTGCATCATAGGGATTGGCTGAAGGGTCGCTTCGGATGCCGCACCCCCTTCTGCTCCGGTTTCAGAGACGGCGCCCGCCTTTTCTTCCGTGTCGTCGGCTGCCTGTTCGGCGTCGCTTGCAGATGTCTTGTCGGCCTCTTTTTCCGGATCATCCTGAGCGGCCGGCTGTGCGGGCTGGTCATCGCCGGACCCCGGCTGATCGCCTTCCTCGGCATCACCCTCTTCATCATCCAGCGCGTTGAACGCCTTCTGAAGATAGCCCTTGCCGACCTGATAGGCGGTGGTCATGCCGTCGATAACCGTCGCAGCGTCGGTGTAGTTCTCGCCATATTCGACCATTTCATCGGCGAAACGGAACATCGGGTTCAGCCGCCACATCCGGCGAAGTGCCATCTGCCGCAACCGGTCAGGCAGGCCGTTCTCCATGAATGCCTCAAGACCCGCCTCATCCTCGATCTCTTCTGGATTGGTCAGGCCGTATTTCTGCAGAAGCTGACCATCATCCAGCGCCGCATCTTCTTCGGATTCGGCTGTCGGATCCGGTGCGGGAACATTTGCGGATGCCTGCTCCTCCTCCAGAGTTTCAGGCACATCCTCGCCGCGGGCCACCTGCTCCTTGCGGCGCAGACGGGCCGAAAGCGATCTCGAAATGCTACTTGGGCCTTCTTTGTCGACCATCGTCTCTTATCCTACTGGCGCCGCAGCCGCGGGTCGGCGCGCCCACCGGTCCGCGCGTCGAGATCGGCCTTGTCGCGCTGCCGTTTCTTGAACGGCTCGGGATGGTAATGCGCATCGACGAAGGCAGAGACAAATTCCTTGATCGGACCGGCGAGTGGCAGTTTCTCAACCTGATCTTCGCCGCAATCCTCGTAATCCTGAATGTTGTAGGGCGACAGGCTCAGCTCGGCGACATGCATGTCGGGCGCATCTTCGCTGTCCGTCGTGTCCAGCTCGTCCTCGTCCTCTTCCTCGCCATGCCGCAGCACCAGATAGATAGCCGGATCGCTGGAGGCCAGGTTTTCGGCATAGGCCTCGGCTTCGGCGTGATGCAGGTCGAGCCAGGCGTCGGCGAAGAACAGATCGTCCCCGGTTGCGATGCCGCCATGGGCACGGAGCCGCTCAAGACGCGTGTTGTTGATCGGTGGCGCGCCGCCGCCAGCCTGTGGCCGCAACGGCATCAGATCACTGATCACCCAGCGGAACGGCTGCCAGATATTGTCCAGCGGCTGTTTCTCGACGATCACACGAACGCCATACAGGACATGTTTGTCCAGCGGTGTTGCGACACCAGTCATGCTACCCCACTTGCCGACCTTTGGATTCCGGCTCTCCCATGCATCAGTCTCATTCATCACACTGGCACGTTCTGACGATGGACCCGACGCCCCGTGACCATTTGGCTCACCTTGCGACGATGCTTGGCCATGTGAATCTGCTAACGTGGTCTACCCTAGGCAAAGAAACCTGTCGGCGCAAAGATGCCAAAACATCGCGCCCAGCCACGCCGGATCCGGTCGGGAGGAATATTTATGAAACTGTCAGGCCAAGAGGTGCTTGTCTGCGATTGCGCCGGCACCATGACTATCGACGGCACGAAACTGGGCAAGGCCTGCGGGACTGGGGGCGGCTGCACGGTTGCCACTTCGCTGTGCCGGGACCAGATCGACCAGTATGAGGCTGCGCTCGATACATCTGAGGGTGCGTCGCTGATCGTTGCCTGCACACAGGAAGCCCCGGCATTCACCTCGGTTGCCGAAGAGCTTGGCAAGCCGATACCGGATTTTGTGAACATTCGTGAGTTCGCCGGCTGGAGCGAAGACACGGGAACGCTTCCCAAAATGGCCGCGCTTCTGCGCATGGCGGCCGAACCGGGCACAGCGGCGCGCAGCCTGACCCTGACCTCGAACGGGCGCTGCCTGATCTATGCCGACGGCGCCCGCGGCAACGGGGTTGAGGCGGCGATGGAACTCGCCGGCGCCCTGAAGGACAGCCTTGGCGTGACGGTGATGATCACCAGTGCCAGCGATGACATCATGGCAGGCGGCGACAGCGGCGTGATGACCCGCGGCACCATTCGCAAGGCATCTGGCCACTTCACGGCTTTCGACCTTGTGATCGACGGCTTTGCCTCGGCCAGCCCGTCAAGCCGCAGTTTTGTTACTTTCGAAGAGCCACAGGATAATGTCGAAACAGGCTGTGACCTGATTATCGACATCACCGGGGGCACACCGCTTTTCACCGGCTGGGAGAAGCGGGACGGCTATCTTCGTGCCGATGCCGAAGACAGCCTGAAGCTGAAAAGCATTGCGGCCGAGGCGGCCGAGATGATCGGCGATTTCGAAAAGCCGATCTATGTCGATTATGATGCAGACCTGTGCGCTCATTCACGCAACACCCTGACCGGATGCTCACGCTGCCTTGATGTGTGCCCGGCAGGCGCCATCACCGCGGCTGGCGACACGGTCGCGATCGATCCGGCGATATGTGGTGGATGCGGCTATTGCGGCGCAGTCTGCCCGTCCGGTGCGGCTCAGACAGTGGTGCCGGCTGCCGACATGTTTGGCCAGCAGATGTCCACCATGCTGGACCATTACCTTGAAGCTGGCGGCAAGACACCGCGCCTGTTGCTGGCAGATGAAACGCACGGCGCACAGGTCATAGAGATGATGGCGCGCTTCGGTTCGGGCCTGCCCGCGGACATGCTGCCGATGACGATGCACAGCGTCGGACGTGTCGGTCACGACCTGCTGGTAACGGCCGTGGCTCAGGGATATGAGCAGGTGGTGGTCATCACCAATCCGGCAAAGTCGGACGATGCAACGCAAATTACCGCTCAGATCGCACTTGCCCGTGCGCTGATGGAAGGTGTCGCCGCGGATGACGAGGCGCGATTCCTTGTCATCGACGAGGCCGATCCGGACAAGGTCGCCGAGCAGTTGCGCGGCACACGCCCGAAGAAATCGCCGAAGCCGGCACCTTTCAGCCCGATCGGCAGCCCGCGCGGCATCATGCGCCTGGCGATGCGCGGCCTTGCCGGCGCCCAGAATGTGGGCGACGCGGCAATTCCGCTTCCCGAAGGCGCGCCCTATGGACGGGTCGAGATCAACACCGACAACTGCACCATCTGCCTGTCCTGCGTCAGCGCTTGCCCGGCTGGCGCGCTGCAGGACAATCCGGACGCGCCGCAGCTGCTGTTCCGCGAGGATGCTTGCCTGCAATGCGGCATCTGCGTGGCGACTTGCCCGGAGAAGGTCATCAACCTTGTGCCGCAATTCAACCTTGCCGACAGCGCCATGAACGCCGAGCTGGTGATCGAGGACACGCCGTTCCATTGCACCGGTTGTGGCAAGCCGTTCGGCAGCACCCGCTCGATCGAGCGCGTGATGGCCAAGCTCGAGGGCCACAGCATGTTCACCGGCGGCAAGCAGCTCGACATGCTGAAGATGTGCGAGGACTGCCGCGTGGGCGCGATGTTTGACGAGGATGACCGGCTGATGGACGTCGGCGAACGTCGCAAGCCACGTACCACGGACGATTATCTGAACTAGGCGGCGGACCGCGCCGTCAGCTGTTCGCGAGCGGCAGGTTGCCGAGCAAATTCTGCGGCTTCATCCGCACGGTTCCGGTCTCGTCCATCGACAGGCCGATATAAACCTTGCGACCTGCCATCTCGGAAACAAAGCCCTCGTCCGCCTCGAGGCTGAACAGGCACAGGATCAGGCGCAGCCTGTCCTCCGGCACGTCTTCGCCCTGATAAAGGTCGTTGAGGATCGTGGTCGAAACCGTATCCAGCCCGATATGCCAGGACCATGCCTCGTCGGTGATTTCACGCATCGGCTGGATGCGGGTGTTCACGCCGAGGAAATGGCGAATCCAGCCTTCCATCACGCGGCACAGGCCGTCGAGCGCCGGCTGGGTGTAAGCAAGGTCGACCGAGGTATTGAACATGTCGGAGCGCGACCAGTATTCATCCGCCGTCTCGGTGGCAAGGATGTCGATGCTGACCTCGTCAGGCGTCTCGCCTTCCTGCAGCATCCGCGCCATGCCGGCCTGAAGCTGCACGGTGGCGTGGTCTGCCACCATGATCCGCCCGTCGTCAAGGGTCACAGTCTGGAACCGGAACAGGCATTCGGCGGCCCGCAGTTTCATCGTGTCCGTCTCGCCATCAAGGATCGAGCGCAGGATGATCTGCGTCATCTGTTCCAGAAACAGCGGCGGGAAATTCACCGGCGCACCGCGCACCACCGCCAGATAGGCGGATTCCAGCGTCGCATGCTGGGCAAGAAAATCGCGGAAGGCCAGTACGGCGCGATAATTGTGGACGACATCCCGGTCCTTGATGGCGTCGAGCTCGCCCTCGCTGACCACGGCAAAAGGCTCGGCGCTGAGACGGGCGTGAAGCGCCAGCTCTGCCTCGCAGGAATCCTCCTGCGGCGCGACCTCGTCACGGGCGAAATAGGCCATCATGAAATCGTTTGTCGGGACCAGATGGCCGTCGACGTCACGCTGCAGCAGATGCCATCCGGATGTAAGCCAGAAATCCTGTGTCACCCTGTTCCCCTTTCGGCACGCTCGTGCCCTAGTCCTCTTCCACCATTGTCCAGATTTTCTGCTCGGCGCAGGATTCCGGCTTCGACAGGCTGCGGAAGCGTTCGCTGATGCCGTTGTCGCCAAGCTCGCGCTGGATGGTCAGCAACGTGCCTGTGTTGTGTTGCGCGCAGAGTTCGGCGATGAAGCCGATCTCCTCGATGGCAGCGGCTCGCGCGACTTCCATATCCGGCGCGCCGAGCCGCTCGACAAAGGCGCTTGCAACCTGTTCGGTCAGCCGGTCAGCGTCGCCATCGCGCACGGATACGACGCTGACGAGGGTGGAAAATCCGAAGGACTCCACACCAAGAAACCCGTTGCTAAAGGCCTGACGCAGCTTGCCATTCAATGCATCCGGCGTCACATCGGCAAAGCAGAATGTTCCCACAAGCGCCCATTCGCCTTCCTCGGCCGCCACCGGGAAAACATTCAGATCCGACGGGTCGAACCGTATGGTGCGCGCCAGTTTCATGGGATCACTGCCGCCCTTCCAGCGATGCAAGGCCGATGGGGCCGCACACGGATTCAAACTCGTTTGGCAACAGCCCGACAGGCTTGCCATCCAGCCTGATCAGTGCCGCGCCATCCTCGTCCAGCCCGACCCATTCGGCGACACTGCCATCAGCCAGAACCATCTCGCTTCCGGATTCAAGCCGTTGCACCCACAGATCATGAAGCGGGCGAAAACCATCATCCTGCCAGCGGTGCACCCAGGCGAGAAAATGCCGGCAGATGGATTCGATCAGGCGTGTGCGTGAAATGAAACCAGCGCCCTCTTCAGCAAGCGATGTGTATTCAAGGCCGCTTTCGTCACGCCAGACATCCTCGTTGCCAGTCCGCACAGCCATATCGATCCGGACGCCGACAATCATCCAGGACGGCACATCCTCGCGACCGGCGGCTGGATCAACGGCGACCCAGACGGCACCTGCGCGCCCCCGGTTCAGAAGCACATAACCCGGAAGCTGGTAGGCGACAATCACCTCCGGCGGGGCCAGCGCGCCGATGGCATCGCCAACGCCGATCATCATCGCATAGAGCATCTGCCCAGCCTTGCGGAGCGGCACCTCGGGACCAAGTATCAGCGCGATGTCGGTGACATCGGTGTCCTCGCCATAGAAGACCGTTCCAACCTCCGCCGTCGCACCCGACGCCAGCGCCTTGGCCATCACATTCTGGCCGGAAGGCACCTTCACCGCTGTCAGCAGTGGCGGCAGTTGCGGTTCCGCGCCGTCATCGGCGGGAAAATCTTCATAATAGAGGCTCATGCTTCCTCCTCCTCTTCGTCCACTTTGCGCAGATCGGCCACTTCCATCAACCGGCGGGCAATGCTGCGATAGGTCTTTGCCTGCTCCGAGCGTGGGCTGGCCACCACGACGGGCGTACCGGAATCACCACCGGTCCGCACCTCAAGCGATAGCGGAATTTCGCCAAGAAGCTCGATTCCACGACGCTCGGCCTCAGCGGCAGCTCCACCGTCACCGAAGATATGGTCAGTGCGGCCACAATCCGGGCAGGCCCAGTATGCCATATTCTGCACCATGCCGAGAACAGGCACCTCGGCCTTGTCGAACATGGTAATGGCCTTGACCACATCCAGCAGCGCAATGTCCTGCGGGGTGGAAACCACCACCGCTCCGGCAAGGCTGACCTGCTGCGCAAGCGATATCTGGATGTCTCCTGTTCCGGGCGGCAGGTCGATGACGATGACGTCAAGCGTCCCCCAGGCCACTGAATCCAGCATCTGGGTCAGGGCGGACTGCACCATCGGGCCGCGCCAGATCATCGCCACGTCGTCGGGCACTAGCAGCCCCATCGACATCAACTGTACGCCGTAATTCTCCAGCGGCCGAACCATGTCGCCGCCGGCCGAGGCCGGACGCCCACTGACACCCAGCATCCTTGGAAGCGACGGGCCATAGACATCGGCGTCAAGCAGCCCGACACGCAGCCCCTCAAGCCGCAGGGCGATGGCGAGGTTCACGGCTGTTGTCGATTTTCCGACCCCACCCTTGCCCGAGGCAACGGCGACGAACCGCCGGACCTTGATCTCGTGAACACGCTCGACAACCCCGTCATCACTGTCATCCCCACCATCGGCGGATGCCGATCCCGATGTGGTTGCCGATCCCGAATGAGCCGTCACGACAACGGTGGCACTGGTCACACCCGGAATGGCGCGAACCGCGGTTTCTGCCGCCTTGCGGACAGGCTCCATCGCTGGCCCGCGATGGGCGGGCACCTCCAGCGCAAAACTGATATTGCTCTGCTTGATGTGAATCGGCCCGACCATGCCGAGCGCGACAACAGACTTGCCCTGCGACGGGTCGATAACCGCGCCGAGCGCTGTGGTCACATCATCTTCGGTGATGTCAGCCATTGCCGCCAGGGGCCTGAAGGGTGGCTTCCACACGATGTGTCACGCCAAGCGATTCGATGGTGACTGTGGCGACGACAGGCACCTGCCCATCAGCTTCGATTTTGCCGTCTGCGACAGCCTCCTCGAGCGCGCTTTCAAGCACCTGATGCGCAGTGACGCCAAGCTGCTTGAGGAATTTGCGCATGGCGATTTCGGACTCGCTCATATCATCGCGTGAATCTGGGCTCATGATTGTATCTCCGTTTACTAATACACCGGCCGGGGCCGGATCTGGTCTGGACTGGTTTGGTCTGGTCAGGGCGCTGGCGCCGGAAGGGTTTTCACGAAGGCAAGGATGGACTCGACATCGTCAAGCGTGAGGATGATTTCGGCGACGAAGGCAGGGCGTTCCTCGTCCCGTTCGGCGCTCACCTCTTCAATCCGGACCAGCGCGGGATGCGGCGGCAGGATATAGAATTCCGCATAGCGGCGTTCCCAATCGGCCAGCCGTTTCATGCCGATGAATGACGGAGTCGATTCAATGCCGCCATAAGGGTTGATGTCGCCGACGACATGGCAACGCGTACAATGGGTCGCCGCCAGCTCGCGGCCACGATCGGCATCGGCCATGGCGATGCCCGG
>JAKMFG010000035.1 GCA_022425565.1 Alphaproteobacteria bacterium | reverse complement strand
AAAATCAGCGCGCCGACCAGAACCCGCCACGGCATCCATGACGCAAAGACGACAAGTGCCAGTGCAATCCAGCCGCGCCCCGCGGTCATTCCCTCGGCCCAGTGCGGGGTCAGCATCAGAGGAAGATAGGCACCCCCGATACCCGCCATCATCCCGCCAAACAGCACTGCGGCGAAACGCACGCCAAGCACCGGATAGCCTAGGGCGTGGGCACTGTCATGATTGTCGCCGATGGCCCGCAGCACGAGCCCGGCACGCGTCCGTTTCAGGAAATAGGCGACCGCCACCACCATGACAACAGACCCGTAAGCCACGAGGTCATGCGAGAAAACGAGTTTGCCGACAAACGGCAGATCCGACAGCACAGGAAGGCTAATCTGGGGCAGTCCCTCGATTGCCTTGCCGATCAGCGGCGCGCCGACAAGACCGGAAAGTCCGGCGCCAAAAATGGTGAGCGCAAGGCCCGTTGCCACCTGATTCGTCGCGAATCCGAGAACGAGTATGCCGAACAGGCTGGCGGTGAGCATGCCTGCCAGAGCCCCGGCCAGCACACCCAGAACCAGGCTACCGCTGACCATCGCGATGCCGAACGCGGCCACCGCCCCCATCAGCATCATACCCTCGACACCCAGATTAAGAACGCCGCTTCGCTCGACAACGAGTTCACCGATGGCGGCATAGACCAGCGGCACCGATGTCATCAGCACGGTGAGGATCAGCTCTTCATACACTGCCGCTCTCCTTTGTTGCCGCTGTTGCCGCCACCCGAGCCGCCGCGCCGGGAAGCCGGAACTCGACATGGAACCGGTTGAAGGTCTCTCCGGCCAGAAGCATGAACAGCAAAATGCCCTTGAAGACGCCGGTCACGACCTTGGGAATGCCCATGGCGATCTGTGCGGCATCACCGCCCATTTCGGCAAGCGCCACGACCAGCCCGGCAATGATGACTCCCATCGGGTTGAGCCGCGCCAGAAAGGCGACGATGATCGCGGTAAAGCCATATCCGAACGAAATGTTCGGCTGCAGCTGGCCGATATTGGCCGACACTTCGACCATGCCGGCAAGACCTGCCGCGCCGCCAGAAATTCCAAGCACGAGAACCGTAACCAGCGACGGGCTGAACCCGGCAAAACGGCCCGCTCTCGGAGCATCACCCATCACCTGAACCTGAAAGCCGACCATTGTGCGGCGCAGGATGAACCAGGCGGCCACGGACAGGACAAGCGCCCCGAGAACGCCCCAGTGAAGCTGCGCAAGACGACCGATTCCCGGAAGGTCGACACGGGCAATCATGCCAGCATCGGGATACATTGGTGTCAGCGGAAAACCAAAGGACATCGGGTCGCGCCACGGGCTGCGGACCGTCCAGTCGATTAACAGCGCCGCCACATAAGTCAGCATCAGCGAGACCAGAATTTCGTTGGTGTTGAAACGGGTCTTCAGGATTGCCGGGATCATCGCCCAGGCCAGGCCGCCAAGCACTCCAGCAAGGATCATCACCGGCAGCAACAATGGTGCCGGCATGCCGCCCCAGTAGAGCGCCACATAGCCGGAGAACATAGCGCCAAGGATCATCTGCCCCTCGGCCCCAATGTTCCAGACATTCGCCCGATAGGAAAAAACAAGGCCGCTGGCAATAATGATCAGCGGACATGCCTTCACGAACAGATCCGCCACCTGATAGCCGCGTGACACCGGTGCAATAAAGAACTGGTAGAGCGCGGCCAGCGGATCATATCCCAATACACCGAAAATCGCGGCGCCTGCGATCAATGTCAGCGCCACCGCGATAGCCGTCGTGGTGAGCGTAAGCGATAGCGGGATTTCCTTGCGCGGGACGAGATTGATCATGCTGCGTCTCCTGCGCCGGCCGTTTTAAGCGGCGCACTGCCACCCATCAACAGGCCAACCGTTTCGGCCGTGGTATCGGCGGTGACCATCGGCTCCGACATCTGACCGTCATGCAGAACGGCCACACGGTGGGAAATGGCGAAAATCTCCTCCAGATCCTGCGAGATCATCACCACTGCGGAACCTGACTCCGCAAGCTCGAGCATTGCACGGCGAATGAACAGGGCCGCACCGACATCGACGCCCCATGTAGGTTGTGAAACGATGAACAGGCTGGGCTGCTTTGAAATCTCTCGGCCAACCACGAATTTCTGAAGATTGCCGCCCGACAGTGCCGAAGCAATCGGATTTTCCTGCGGCAGACGCACATCGAAGGCACCGGCGATTTCGGCCGCCATTTGCCTTGTCCGATCGCTGTCGATCACACCGCGGCTGGCGACATCACCAAGCGAATGGGACGTCAGAAGCGCATTGTCGGCAAGCGACATGCCCGGCACCGCCGCATGGCCGTTCCGTTCTTCAGGAACAAACCCGATGCTGTGCTGACGGCGGCGGGACGGCCCGTCACGGGTAATGTCCCGGCCGTTGATCGTGAACACATTCCGGCCAGCGCCGGTCCATTCACCTGTCAGCGCTTCCATCAGCTCGTCCTGTCCGTTGCCGGCGATACCGGCGATGCCAAGCACCTCGCCGGCGCAGGCAACAAAAGACAGGTTGCGAAGCGGTGTCGCAAATGGTGTGGCCGGTGGCCTGTCGAGCCCTCTGACTGCGAAAAGCACATCAGGCTGGCTCTTCGGCGCTTCCTGACCGTCGATATCACCAACAGAACTGCCGACCATCATCTCGGCAAGCTGTTTGCTGCTGCGGCTGGCGGAATCGACGGTCCCGACATTCTTGCCGCGTCGCAGGACGGTGGCGCGCCGGGTCAGCGACCTGATCTCCTCAAGCTTGTGCGAAATGAACAGAATGGCCACTCCAGCGCTGGAAAACCGGCGCAGTACGTCAAACAGCTGGTCGGTCTCCTGCGGTGTGAGAACCGAGGTCGGCTCGTCCATGATCAGCAACGACGGATCCTGCAGCAGGCAGCGCACGATCTCGACGCGCTGCTGTTCACCGACAGACAGGTTATGGATGCGCGCGTCCGGATCGACGCCGATGCCATATTCGGCAGACATGGCCCGCACACGGTCGGACAAATCTTCGAGCGATTCGCCCGGCGGCAGCGCCAGCGCGATATTCTCGGCGACAGTCAGCGCCTGAAACAGCGAGAAATGCTGGAACACCATGCCGATACCAAGTTCGCGGGCATGCTGCGGGCTGCGGATGGTCACCGGCTCCCCGCGCCAGATGATCTGGCCCGAATCGGGCTGCAACAGCCCGTACACCATTTTCACAAAGGTGGATTTTCCGGCGCCGTTCTCGCCGAGAAGGGCATGGATTTCTCCAGCCTCAATCTCGAAACCGACATCGTCATTTGCCGTGAAGTCCCCGAAATGCTTGCAGATTCCGGTTGCAGCGAGAAGCGTTTTTCCGGGCGACGTTTCGTCTGGCCTTTGCGATCCGGTCATTCTTGTCTCTAGCGGTATCTGGGCCGCGACAGCAGGGCCGTCGGGTGGCGAAGCATACGATTATTAATCCGAGGCTGTAAAGAAAGCTGCAGACGTGAAAAGCCCCGGCCGGGAACCCCGGCCAGGGCCATCATTTCAGTCAGCGAAACTGCGTTCCGCTCATCACCGATCAGACCTGACGGGCGAACTCGGGATAGGCCTCCATGCCAAGTTCGGCATTGTCGAGACCGGCAAGTTCCTCTTCTTCGGTTACGCGGATGCCCATTGTCAGCTTCAGAACCGTCCAGACGATCCAGGACACCACGAAGGTGAAGGCACCGACGATCAGGACACCGGCAATCTGCGTGCCGAATGAGGCATCGGAGTTAGTCAGTGCGACCGCAATCGTGCCCCAGATACCGGCCAGAAGGTGAACCGGGATGGCGCCGACGACGTCGTCGATCTTGAACTTGTCAAGAAGCGGCACCGCGAAGACCACGATCACACCGCCGATACCACCGATCAGGGTTGCCGCACCGAGGGTCGGTGTCAGCGGCTCGGACGTAATCGAGACAAGGCCCGCCAGCGCACCATTGAGTACCATCGTCAGATCGACTTTCTTGTAGAAAATCTGGGTCAGGATCAGCGCGGCGATCGAGCCACCAGCAGCAGCCGCATTCGTGTTGGCGAAGATACGGGATACGTCGGCAACATCGCTGACAGTGCCCATGGCGAGCTGCGAGCCACCATTGAACCCGAACCAGCCAAGCCACAGGATGAAGGTTCCGAGCGTGGCAAGCGGCAGGTTTGCACCAGGCATTGGAACGACGCGGCCGTCCCTGTACTTCCCGGTCCGTGCACCGAGAACCAGGGCACCGGCCAGCGCCGCCCAACCACCGACGGAGTGGACGACAGTCGACCCCGCAAAATCAAGAAAGCCCATTTCATCGAGGAAACCACCGCCCCACTTCCAGCTTGCCTGGAACGGATAGATCAGCGCGGTCAGGATGAAAGTGAACAGAAGGAACGGCCACAGCTTGATGCGTTCGGCCACCGTGCCGGACACGATCGACGCAGTCGCTGCACAGAACATCAGCTGGAAGAAGTAGTCCGATGCCGTCGAGGCATAGGACAGGTCGTCAGCTGCGTCAGGCGCAACGCCAACAGCCTCGAGCACGGCCACACCGACGACGCCAGACAGAATGCCATCGACCGACCAAGTGCCGAGCGGATACATCAGGTTGTAACCGATCACATAGTAACCGATGGCGGCAATCGAGAAGAGCGCCACATTTTTGGTCAGCTGCATGGTGGTGTTTTTGGCGCGGACAAGACCGGTTTCCAGCATGCAGAAGCCGCAGGCCATAAACATGACGAGCACGCCGCCGATCAGGAACAGCAACGAGTTCAGGACGAAGACACCGTGCCCGGACACTTCCTGTGCCAAAGCCGGTGTTGCCACGAGCGCGCCGAGACCGGCGAGTGCGAGGGCTGAACGAGAAATTCTAAACATTGAGTGGTCTCCTAGGTCTTACAGCGCCGCAACGCCAATTTCGCCGGTGCGGATGCGCAGGGCGGAGTCGAGATCAAGAACGAATACCTTGCCGTCGCCGATCTTCCCGGTTTCGGCAGCCGACTTGATGGCGTCACACGCCTTCTCGGCGATGTCGCCCGGAACGGCGATTTCGATTTTCACCTTGGGGAGGAAATTCACGGTGTATTCGGTGCCACGGTAGACCTCGGTCTTGCCCTTCTGACGGCCGTATCCCTGAACCTCGGATGTGGTCAGCCCTTCGATGCCAATCGCCACAAGTGCTTCATGCACGGCAGCAAGTCGGCCTGGCTGAATGATTGCCACGATATACTTCATAGTCAGTCCTTCCTTAGATGCTGCCACCCATGGGGGCCGGGCGGCAGGGGTCTCGCGAGCGACGACGGATGGTCTGCCATCGCTGGGTGCAGAAGTTGGTAGCAGGCAAGGTGATGCTGAAATTCTGCTAATTTTGCAGGTTAGTGATGCATTTTTTGCATCATGCGCCTATATACGTTGCCAAGCCTTTGGTTCCGGAGCCCGCCATGCGATTTATGACAAGCCTTAGATTCATTGATGTCGTTGCCCGCGAGGGCTCGATCCGCAAGGCCGCCGACAAGCTTGCCATCACCTCTACGGCACTGAACCGCAGGATTCTCCAGATCGAGGAAGAGATCGGCCAGCCCCTGTTCGAGCGGTTGCCAGGCGGCGTAAGGCTGAACACAGCAGGCGAAATTTTCCTGCAGCATATACGCTCACAATTTGCCGACCTTGCCCGGGTCCAGTCGCAGATCGCCGACCTGTCGGGCATCCGGCGCGGCCATGTCCAGATTGCCAGCGGCGCCGACGCGCTGCGCCGCTTTCTTCCCGAAGCCATCGCCACCTATCGCAGCGCACACCCGGCGGTGAGCTTCGATCTGACCCGCTGTTATGGCGAGGAGGCGGAAGCAAACCTGTTTTCGCTGGACGCCGACATCGCGCTGATCTTTGCGCCGATCCGCGCGGCCCATGTCCATGTCGCCGCAACGCTGCGCCAGCAGATCCACTGCGTCATGCCAGCCGGCCACCGGCTGGCAGGCAGGGACACGATCCGCATTCGTGACCTTTCTGACGAACGCGTTGTCCTGCCGACGGCCCAGAGCGGCGTGCGCCAGCTT
>JAKMFG010000023.1 GCA_022425565.1 Alphaproteobacteria bacterium | reverse complement strand
GATCGGTCAGCAGCTTGGTCTTACCCGTCCCGGCATTGGCCGAGACGAACACCGAGGATGCCGGATCAGATGCTGCTGCCTGCCGGTTCGAAGCATCGACAGACACCACAGGATCGAAATCCGGGCGATGCGGTGCAGCAGGCTGGATCGCATTCCCGTCCATGCCGGCCAGCGCCGCACCATTCTCGGCGATGCGCCACTCATCGACCCGCGCCAGATGGTCATAACGCGGAAAAGAAGGGCCAATGGCCGGGTCCGGCCGGCTGGCATAGGCCGTGGCTTCACTGTCAAAATCCGCTGCCAGCCGCGCCAGCATCGCGGCGTCCTCGGTTGCGGACCAGTCTTCTGGTCGCACATCAGTCTGCTTGCCGGGTTCGCCACGACGGCCTGTCAGGCGCCAATATTCCATCTGGGTGACATCATCCGCGTCCACTCCCTCAAAGCCGCCATGCGCCGCAATGACCGCCTCTACAAGAAGCTGCGTGCGGCGGCGGCCCGTGACCTTTGCCTTGGATGGCGTCTCGCCGGTCTTGTAGTCGAGAACAGCAAGCCCGCCACCGGCAAGCCTGTCGATCCGGTCGGCCCGCGCACCAAAAGTCACATCACCGGCTGGCGCGGCCAGATCAATGCTGCCCTCGACCTCGGCATGGCTTGTCTCGATGCCGGAACGGCGGCGGGTCTCGGTCTCGATGAACCAGGCCGCGATGGTCTCGAAGGCGGGCCACCAGAAATGCCGGATGGTCGGATGCTGCCAGTATGGATCGAACACGGCGCGCGCCAGTGACCGCAGCTCGGCAAGTGCATTGTCCGGGAGCGGCCCTTCCGGAAAGGCGCGCAGAAACGCCGCCAGCGAATCATGAACCAGATTGCCACGGAGAGCAGCATCGATTGGCCGGTCCAGATCGTCTTTCGGGCGCAGTTCCAGCACACGCTTTGCATAGATCGAATAGGGGTCGGCAATCCAGTCATCGATTTCGGTCGCGGAAAAACTGCGCGGCCGCGCTTCGACCGGCGGCGTCGGACAGGGTCGTGACCACGGCGCCATGGGCGGGGCCGGAAGCAAAGCCGCAAGCTGGTCGCGCCATTTCTGGCCGCGATCAACAGCTGCCGTGATGCTCAGCGCCTCAGCCACGGCGTCAAACCGCTGGCGCCATCGGCTCGGCGTGGTGACGGCATCCCCGTCACGCAGGGCGCGGGTGATGATCACCTCAGGCGCGCAGGACGCCATCCAGACATCATGTGCGCTCAATCCGGTCCGCCAGTTATGCGGCTGCAGCCCGGCCATTCGCCGCATTTCGGCATTCGTCCAGGGATCGACCTCTGGCCGCGGCGGCCAGTTGCCTTCGTTGAATCCGCCAAGAATCAGGCGGTCGGCACTTTGCATGCGTGCCTCGACCGGCCCGAGAATGGCCAGCCGTGGATGGGTCTGCCAGGCCCGGCGCACCGTTTTTCCGGCAAGAAGCTGGGACAGGATACGTGGGAAGCTGTCACGGTCCGTCTCGAAGCCGCTTCCCTGTTCGGCAATCGATGCCAGAAGCAGCGCGGCTGCCTCGCCATCCTCGCCTGTCCACAGATGCACAGCTCCGTCGGCCGCGTCCGGTGTTCCATCCTCGCCGGTCACCTGCGCTGCCATCTGCTCGGCTGCATCGCCAAGTGCCCTTGCAAGCGCGGCGAGATCCGGCGCCATCATCTGCCATGCCTCCACCAGACTGGCGAGCGGCCTGGCAATCGAAGCTTCGAAAAATTCGGCAATATCGGCATATCTGGCTTTGCTGGCGAGCTTGCGACGAATGCCGTCGAGGCCAGCGTCCGGCCGGTACCCGCGGAAAGCCGCCATCTCGAGCTGGCGCACCCGTTCGCGAAAGGCCACCGGCGAAATGCCTCCAGATGCAAGGGGATGCTTCAGGAAGGCAAGCGTCGGCACTGGCGCAAAATCCGCCGCCAGCATGCCCACAAGGCTCTCCAGATAGCCGCCGGACGGGCATTGCGACAACGGCCGGCCAGCCGAATCATCAACATCAATCCGCCAGCGCTGCAGAGCCGCGATCACCGCCTCGGCAAGCTGCCTGTCAGGGGTCACCAGTGCGGCTGTCCGGCCAGGTCGTTCCAGCATCTCGCGCATGGCAAGCGCAATGACCGATGCCTCATCGGACCGTGTTTCACAATCCAAGAAAGACAGCCCTTCCAGCGCATCGCGGCCAAGCTCGGGATGAGACGCGCCAAGCTGCCGCCAGTCGGCTGTTAGCGCTGCCGGCTTGAATACCTCGCGCATGAGTGCACGCCGCCGCGCGCTGATCTCTGCGCCGCCGACAATGTTGGGCCAGTCGCGCACCGCCTCCGGCGCTACATCCAGACTGGTGAGCAGGACCGACAGCTGATGCTGAGGGTGGCCCGATTCCTCGCGCACCAGATCCCAGTGTTCTACCGCCCCCCGATCCAGCCCCGGCAGCACGACATGCCCGTCAGGCAGATCGGCAACGGCCGCAATCAGTTCACGCGTAGCGGCGAAGGTACCAGTTGATCCAGCCACCACGACCAGCTCTTCAGGCGGATGGTCGCGCCACAGCCGGCAGCGCAGCCGAACAAGCCTGTTGCGCCTGTCTGCAGCGTCGATCACACCCTGCTCTTCAAGAATGGCCGGCCAGCGGTCGATCAGGATGGTCAGCAGTTTCAGAATGTCCTGCCAGTGCCGCGAAAAACGGTCGGGAAGAAGATCGATAAGAAGCTCTGGCGTCGCATCCGCATTGCAGAGGGAATCAAGAAGCCGGCCGAGCGACTCGGCAAGCTGCATCGCCTGTGGTTGGGTCGGCGCCACATCGCCAAGGCGGAAACCGCGAAGCAGACGCCCAAGCCAAAGCTGGCGGCGCAACGGGTCCATCGCCGGCGGCAGGTCAGGCGCATCGGCGGCAAAGGCAAGAAGATCGGGCGCATCCTCCTCGACATCGCCAATCGGGTCGATGCGGGGCAACAGGGCGGCATTGTCACCGCCAACTTCCAGAAAGGCCGCACGAAGGGCCTGGGCGGCGCGGCGTGAAGGCACAAGCACGCTGGCGCGCGCCAGCGCTTCCGGGCTGCCGGCCAGATGCCTGATGCCGGTGGCGAGTGAAACGGCGAAAGGAACGCCGGCAGGAATGGTATAGAGCCGCTGGTCGCGGCGGTTCGGCGACGTCATCACTTCACTATAGAAGCACGCCCTGTCAAAAACGAGAGATGAAGTTGCCTTTCATGACAAAACCACCAGTCATCCCATCTCGGCAGCCAGTTTGCCAAGCTGGTGCTGCCAGCGCGCACCGCCGGAAAGTCGCGCCACCCGGCGCTCGGGCATCGACGGGTCGGGCTCTAGCGTGATGCGAAGAACATTGCGCGGCAACCACGGCCCCAGCCGCTCCGGCCATTCGACCAGACAGACAGCATCGACGAACGCATCCTCGATGCCGAGATCAAGCGCCTCTTCCGGCGATCCAAGCCGGTAAAGATCAAAATGCATGACCGGCGGCCCGTCATCAGGCTCATATGTCTGCACGAGGGTAAAAGTCGGGCTGGGAATGTCGTCCTCAAGCGGACAGAGCGCGGAGACGATGCCACGCGCCAGCACGGATTTGCCTGCCCCCAGCGGGCCCGACAGGGCCACCACGTCTCCGGCACGAAGCAGGGCGGAAAGGCAAAGGCCCAGCCGCGTGGTGGCGGCCGGGCCTTCCAGTGTCAGGTCAATGTCGCTCATGCGGCCCCGTTACCGGTTTCTAATAGCGATACTGGTCGCCCTTGAATGGTCCCTGCTGCTCGACACCGATATAGGCGGCCTGTTCGGTATTCAGCTGTGACAGGGTCGCGCCAACCTTGGCGAGGTGCAGCGCCGCCACCTTTTCGTCGAGATGACGCGGCAGCGTGTAGACCTTGTTTTCATAGGACTGGCCTTCGTTCCAGAGTTCCATCTGCGCCAGCACCTGGTTGGTGAAGGACGCCGACATCACAAAGGAGGGGTGGCCAGTGGCACAGCCAAGGTTCACTAGACGGCCCTTGGCCAGCATGATGATGCGCTTGCCGTCGGGGAACTCCACCTCGTCAACCTGCGGCTTGATCTCGGACCAGTTCATGTTCTGCAACGACGAGACCTGAATCTCGTTGTCGAAGTGACCGATGTTGCAGACAATCGCGCGATCTTTCATGTCGCGCATGTGATCCATGGTGATGACGTCCTTGTTACCAGTCGCAGTAACAAAAATGTCAGCCTTCGGTGCGGCCTGTTCCATGGTCACGACCTCATAGCCTTCCATGGCGGCCTGCAGGGCGCAGATTGGATCGACCTCGGTGACCATAACGCGTGCACCGCCCTGGCGGAGCGATGCAGCGGAACCCTTGCCGACGTCGCCATAACCGGCAACAACGGCAACCTTGCCGGCCAACATCACGTCGGTCGCACGGCGGATACCATCGACGAGCGATTCACGGCAGCCATACAGGTTGTCGAATTTCGATTTGGTCACGGAATCATTCACATTGATTGCCGGGAACGGCAGGCCGCCAGCCTCGGCAAGCTGGTACAGGCGCAGCACACCGGTGGTGGTCTCTTCCGAAACTCCCTTGATGGCATCGCGCTGACGGGTGAACCAGCCCTCGCTCTGGGCCAGACGCTTTTCGATCTGCGCCTTCAGGAATTCCTCTTCCTCGCTGTTTGGCGAGGCAAGGACATTCTCTCCAGCCTCGGCACGGGCGCCGAGCAGGATATACATGGTGGCGTCGCCGCCATCATCGAGGATCATGTTGGCGGAACCGCCGTCCGACCAGTCGAAGATACGGTCGACATATTCCCAGTACTCGCCCAGCGTCTCGCCCTTCTTCGCGAATACCGGCACACCGGCAGCGGCGATGGCGGCGGCGGCCTGATCCTGAGTCGAGTAAATGTTGCATGATGCCCAGCGAACATCAGCGCCAAGATCGACAAGTGTCTCGATCAGCACGGCCGTCTGCACGGTCATATGAAGGCACCCAGCCACCCGTGCGCCCTTGAGGGGCTTTGCTGCACCAAACTCTTCCCGGAGAGCCATCAGACCTGGCATCTCGGTTTCAGCTATGGAAAGCTCCTTGCGACCCCAGTCAGCAAGGCTCGTGTCGGCAACAATATAATCTGTTGGCATTGAAGGGCTCGCTTATGTGATGAATTTGTGCGGAGGCAATAGCAGATATAATGCCATATGAAAACCCACCCGCCTGAATATGCGTCAGCGGGTCGCTTCAAGCTCGCGATGGGTGCTTGCCACGTCGTAACCCTCTGCAGCCAGCCATGCTCCAATGGTTTCCACCGCCCAGACCGAACGGTGCCGCCCACCGGTGCAGCCAAAGGCAATTGTCACTGACGGCCGGCCTTCGCGGGTCATCCGGGGCAGCATCTCTAACAGAATTCCTTTCAGCGACGATACAACACTGGCAGCCGCCTCATCTGCCTGCAGGAAAGCCGCGACCGGTTCGTCCCGCCCGTCAAAGCTGCGCAACTCGGTTACCCAATGGGGATTGTCGGCAAAACGCATATCGATCACGAGATCGCTATGGTCGGGAATGCGACGACGATAGGAAAAGCTGATCAGGCGAACCTTCACCTGAAAATCACCCGCCATACCCAGCTTCGACAGAAGCGCCTGTCTAAGGTCGGACGGTTTTGCTCCACTGGTATCGATATGGAGATCGGCAAGCGGCGCCACCTTCTCCATACGGTCGAGATCGGCGGAAATGGCATCAGCAAGTGACATGGTGCCTTCATGAAGCGGGTGCTGGCGCCGTGTGGCATTGAACCGTCTGAGCAGGTCATTATGGGATGCCGTGATGAACACCGTGGTGAACCTGTCACTGAATTTCTTGCGCAGGTTGTGAACAAGCGTTTCCGTCGTCTCCTCTGAAAACCCTGTGGTGCGCGCATCAAGGCCCATCGCCAGGCTGCGCCGCCCGGTCTCCACCTCAAGCGCGACAAGGGTGTCAATCATGGCAAGCGGCAGATTGTCGACAGCCTTGATTCCGCAATCCTCAAGAATATCTAGCGCGGTCGACAACCCGGCGCCTGACGCGCCTGTGACAAGGATCAGTCTTTGCCCGTCATCAATCGTTTGGTCATCAATCATTTGGGCATCAATCATGTGGTCATCAGCAACGGGTTCATTATTCATTTTGTTTACCATACCAAGTGCGGCCGGTTTATTTCAAACCCCATTGCCGCCAATGCCCCTGCCGCCAATGCCCCTGCCGCCAATGCCCTTCCGATTTGCGCGGATCGCCGCTGCTCAGGCCTGGCCATCGGCAACTGGCAGCGTCAGGGTGAAACGGGCGCCGTCATTGTTCGCGGCAACCAACTCACCGCCATAGCCACGCGCGATTTGCTGCGCGATGGATAGTCCGAGGCCGGAATGTTCGCCAAAGGCCTCTCCGGCGGGGCGTTCGGTATAGAACCTGTTGAACACCTCCTCGAGACGGCCCGGAGGGATGCCGGGACCACGGTCCTGCACTGCCAGTTCAGCCTGGCCTTCTGCGTTGATGCCGAGATGGAAGCTGATCTGCGAGCCATGCGGGGCAAAAGACACGGCATTGCCAAGCAGATTATCGAGGATCTGGACAACACGGCTATCCTGAACCGTGACATGCACCGCCATATCGGTCAGCTCGGCAACAAGATCATGCGTGTCAGTTGTTGTCCGGCGCGCCTCGACAAAACTGGCAACAAGATCGCGAAGATCGATGGTGGCAGCAAATTCGGTCGCCATCTCGTTGTCGACACGGCTGGAGCGCGAGATATCGGTGATCAGCCTGTCGAGGCGCGACACATCGCGCAAAATGACATTCATCAGTTTCTGCTGCTGCGCCGGATCGGAAATCCTGCTGATCGTCTCGGCCGCACTGCGAAGCGAGGACAGCGGGTTCTTGAGCTCATGGGCCACATCCGCCGCGAAACCTGCGGTCGCCGCCATCCGTTGTTGCAACTCGTCTGTCATATCGATCAGAGATTCGGACAGCTTGCCGATTTCGTCACGCCGACGAGGCAGCCGCTTCATGCGAGTCGACAGATCGCGACTACGCCGCAGATTGTCGGCTTCCGAAGCAAGGTAGGTAATAGGCCCGGTGATGGAGCGCGCAAGCCATACGCTGAGTGCAATCGTGATCAGCGTGACAATGCCGAAAAGCTGGATGAAGACCACATTGACCTCGGCGATCTCCTCTTCAATCTTGCCACCGCTGATACTGACCATTAGCGCACCACGGACAAGGCGAAGGTCCTGAATGGGGACGGCGACCGACAGCACGATGCGGCCGCGCGTATCCTGCCTGAGCTGGCGCGCCGGCTCACCCGCCAGCGCCAGCGCCACCTCGTTGTAATCTCCGGCCTGCTGACGTTGTCGTTCACGATAGAGCGGCAGGGTCATGTCGTTGCCGATCATGCCGGCAGCACGGCGCATACCAGCCTGAAAATAATCCGATGTTCTCTTCCAGGCACCCCGCCGACCACGGCGCCGGATTTCCGCCCTGCCCGCCCCACTGCGCGCTGTGTCGGCAAGCAATCTGCCGTCATGGCGAAAAACGCGGGCTCTTAGATCGGTGCCATAGCCGACAAGAGGCAGAAGGTGGTTCATCGTTTCCGGTGACAGGCGTCGGCGTGCAAGCCCGCCATCAATATCTGACTGGGCCAGCGCCAGCGAGCGCGCCAGCGTAAAGCCCTGACGTTCAAGCGCGGTGAATTCCGACTGGATCAGTGTCGTGCGGTACTGGTCGATCGAGAACAGCCCGACAAAGAACAGCACCAGCGGAAACATCATGATGGCCATGATACGGGTGCTCAGACGGCTGAGGCGGAAGCGCAGTTTGACAAGCGGCCTGCCGATGGCAGCCCGCCCGAGAAACCGTCTGATCCGTGATTTGATCCCGTCGATCACGCTGGCACCGTCCGTCACGCTGGGCCCGTCATCACGGCCCTGCCAATATGGGCATCACACAGCCGCCTCATGCGGCCAATGTCATTCAGGATGCCCGGTATTTATAGCCAATGCCATATAGCGTTTCGATATGGTCGAAGCTGGAATCCTGCGCCTTGATCTTGCGACGGAGCCGCTTGATATGGCTGTCGATAGTGCGGTCGTCCAGAAAGACGGACTCGCCATAGGCGGCGTCCATCAGCTGGTCGCGGTTCTTGACCATGCCGGGACGCGCGGCAAGCGCCTGCAGGATCAGGAATTCAGTGACTGTGAGCCGCACCTCTTTGCCCTTCCAGCTGCACAGGTGGCGGTCGGGATCCATCAGCAATTCACCCTGCCGGACAATGTTGGGGCCGGTCGGGTCCATGCCTTCCTGGCTGGCGCGGCGCAGCACGGCGCGAATGCGCGCCAAAAGCAGCCGCTGCGAGAACGGCTTGGTAATATAGTCGTCAGCCCCCATGCCGAGGCCGAGCGCCTCGTCCAGCTCGTCATCCTTGCTGGTCAGAAAGATCACCGGCAGGTTCGCACTGGTCCGGATTTTCTGCAGAAGTTCCATGCCGTCCATCCGCGGCATCTTGATGTCGAGAACCGCCAGTTCCACGGGCCGGCGCGACAACCCTTGCAGCGCGGTTTCGCCATCATGATAGCAATCGATCTCGAACCCTTCGCTCTCCAGCGTCAGCGACACCGACGTCAGAATGTTCTGGTCGTCATCTACAAGCGCAATTCGCGTTGCCATCTCGTCACCTCTATCGTCCATATCTGGCAAAGGCATCACGCGCTTCACCCACCGTTAGGTCGACACTAGCCATGAAAAAGGGCCAACATGTGACCGGATTGTGCCACAAACCGGTCTGAAAGATGGCGCTTTCCAGCCAGCCGGCAGCTGGTTGACGGTCAGTGCGCGTCGGCCCAGCTGTCGGCGACGCCTGCCTCTGCCACCAGCGGCACAGCAAGATCGAGCACCGGATCAGCTGCGGATTCCATCACCGAGCGGATCGCCTCGACAGCTGCCTCGGCAATGCTCCCGTC
>JAKMFG010000109.1 GCA_022425565.1 Alphaproteobacteria bacterium | reverse complement strand
GCAAACATTACCTGCGTTTCCGCCATGGCGAGCCCGAGGGTGCGCTTGCCGACATCGACGATGCCAATGGCAAGAAGGGTACGCATGTCACTTTCCTGCCGTCCAAGGAGACATTCACGAAAGTGGAATTCGATTTCGCCACGCTGGAACACCGGCTTCGCGAGCTCGCCTTTCTGAATTCCGGGGTGCGGATCAAACTCGCCGACGAGCGTAGCTCCGACGGAGCGGTGTCCGAATTCTTCTTTGATGGCGGCCTGATAGAGTTCGTGAACTGGCTGAACCGGTCGCGGACCCCGCTGCATGATACCGTGACGCTGACGACGACGCGCGACGATATTACGGTCGAGCTGGCGATGGCCTGGACGGACTCCTTCCACGAGAACACGCTCTGCTTTACCAACAATATCCCGCAGCGCGACGGCGGCACACATCTAGCCGGCTTCCGGGCGGCGATGACGCGGGTTGTGAACAGCTACGCCCAGTCATCCGGCATCGCCAAGCGCGAGAAGGTGGCGTTGACTGGTGAGGACTCGCGTGAAGGCCTGACGGCGATTGTATCGGTTAAGGTGCCTGATCCGAAATTTTCGTCGCAGACCAAGGACAAGCTGGTCTCGTCAGAGGTAAAGCCAGTGGTCGACAGCGCTGTTGCCAGCTGCCTCAACCAGTGGTTCGAAGAAAACCCGGCGGACGCCCGCAAGGTTATTTCCAAGGCCTATGAGGCTGCGGCGGCGCGCGAGGCGGCACGCAAGGCGCGTGATCTGACCCGCCGCAAGGGCGTGATGGAAATCGCCAGCCTTCCCGGCAAGCTGGCCGATTGCCAGGAACGTGATCCGGCCAAATCCGAAGTCTTCCTTGTCGAGGGTGATTCGGCGGGTGGCTCGGCCAAGCAGGGTCGCGACCGCGCCAATCAGGCCATTCTTCCCCTGCGCGGCAAGATCCTGAATGTTGAGCGGGCACGCCCCGACAAGATGCTGTCTTCGGCCGAGATCGGCACGTTGATCACGGCCATCGGGGCTGGCGTCGGAAACGACCAGATGGAAACCGAAAAGGCGCGATATCACAAGATCATCATCATGACCGATGCTGATGTCGACGGAAGCCACATCCGCACGCTTCTCCTGACCTTCTTCTTCCGGCATATGCGCCCGCTGATCGAGGCCGGTTACCTCTATATTGCGCAGCCACCCCTGTTCCGCGCCAAGCGTGGCCAGTCCGAGGTCTATCTGAAAGACCAGCACGAGCTTGACGGCTATCTGATGGATGCCGGACTGAAGGATGCGGTGCTGACACTCAGCGACGGAACCCAAGTTGCCAGCGCCGAGCTTCAGGATTATGCCGGACGCGCAACCATCGCAGGCCGGCTTGTCGACCAGCTCGGCCGCCGGCTTGGCAACCGCGACGTGATCGAGCAGGCTGCCATCGCTGGACTGCTGACCGGCGCCACCCTCGGCAACGCTGACGCGGCCGCCTATCTGGCAAGGCGTCTTGAGGGCCAGGCAAGCGAGCTTGAAAAAGGTTGGCAGGGCGATGTCGAGGACGGGGTCAACGGGCCGGCGCTGGTGGTCAGCCGCCAGCTTCGTGGCATTACCGAACGCCATGTCATTGACCGTCGGCTGCTTAACGCGCCGGAAGTCATGGAACTCGACGCGATGGCGAGCCACTTGCAGGCCATTTACGAGAATCCGGCGAGCCTGCGGCTCGGCAGCAACGAAATGGCGATCAACGGCCCGATGGGGCTGTCGCAGGCGATCTTCCAGACCGGTCGGAAAGGCGCGCAGATTTCCCGCTACAAGGGCCTTGGCGAGATGAACCCTGAACAGCTGTGGGAGACCACGCTCGACCCGACGCAGCGGGTCCTGTTGCAGGTCTCGATCGAGCAGGAAGAGGATGCCGACAACGCCTTCTCGACACTGATGGGAGAGGCTGTAGACCAGCGGCGGGAATTCATCCAGAAAAACGCCTTGCGAGTGGCCAATCTTGATGTGTAAAGCGGCCTAGATGGTGGCGCTGCCAAAAGCCGGTAGACGACTAATGGCCGGCGCTGCCGGCGTCAGGTCGATGCTGCAGCCGCGTGAACGGCGCGGCACCCCGCCAAGCACGATTGATGCACGCCTGATTCTGAACATTCGCTGGCTTGCGCTGACCGGCCAGCTTCTGGCGCTGCTGTTCACCTTCATCGTCCTTGAAATCCCGATACCGATCGGCCCGGCTTTGTTCGTGATTGGCCTGTCGGTGGCGATGAATGTCTGGCAGACACGGCGTACATTCATCATCCGCGAAGGGCGCGACCAGAGCTTCATCGCCCTGATTTTCGATGTCTGCCAGCTGTCGGCATTGCTGTTCTTCACCGGCGGATTGCTGAATCCGTTCTCAGTGCTTCTGCTGTCACCTGTCGTGGTGTCGGCGACGATCCTGCGCCGGCGCGAGACCATCGGTCTCATTCTGCTGGTTGCGGGCTGCGTAACGCTTCTGTCGCTGTTCCACTATCCGCTGCCACTTGAGGATATCGACGGTACCGAGGCCAATCTCTATCTGCTGGGGCTGTGGATGGCGATGGTGTTGTCGGCCGGGTTCATCGGCATCTATGCCTGGTGGGTGGCGTCGCGCGCGCGGCGGCTTGATGAAGCGCTGTCCGAGGCCAGGCTGGTTCTTGCCAAGGAACAACAGGCTGTGGCGCTTGGTGCGCTTGCCACGGCAGCGGCGCACCGGCTGGGCTCGCCACTGAATACCATCACAGTGATTGC
Source organism: Alphaproteobacteria bacterium (assembly GCA_022425565.1). Lineage (GTDB taxonomy): Bacteria > Pseudomonadota > Alphaproteobacteria > Puniceispirillales > Puniceispirillaceae > UBA8309. Next base: position 7,201 of record JAKMFG010000109.1, on the reverse strand, counting down.
ACATGAGATGACTGGCGTCATTCACAAGGACGACCCGATCTATGATGACGTCAGGCTGCTTCGCGCCGAGGCCGAGCGTTGCCGGGTCATTCTGGGAGAGCTGGACGATTACCAGTCCACAGAGACGGTCGATCTGCAGACACCAATACCATTGTCGACGGTGATCGACGAGATTGTCGCCAGCCGTATTGGTGATCTGGACAAGGAAGTCGTCGTCACGCTCGATGAAAGGTCGGCCATGCCAATGCCGCTGGTGCGCCGGGGTCCGGAACTGCTGCACGCGCTCGAAGACCTTCTCCGTAACGCTGGCGATTTCGCAAAATCACGCATCACAGTGCAGATTCGCTGCTCTTTGGAAGAGGTTCTGATCTCAATCCGTGACGATGGCCCGGGCTTCTCGCCGAGTGTTCTGGCGCGCATCGGCGCCCCGTGGAACAGCTCGCGTACGAACAAGGGGTCACATCGCGGTTTAGGGATTTTTATCGCCAGCACCTTGATTGAGGCCCTTGGCGGCTCAATATTATATGGGAACAGCAAAGCCGGAGGCGGCGAAGTCAAGATCCAGCTTTCGCGAAATGCGCTGGAAAACCGCTAAATCCCGCGCGATGGGAGTTTGTTTTGAACGACAACTCATTACTTATACTGGACGATGATGCGCCGCTGCGTACCCGGCTCAGGCGCGCAATGGAAACGCGTGGCTTCGATGTAACAGACGCAGGATCAGTGTCCGAAGGCATAGATTGCGTCCGCAAATCGGCACCAGCCTATGCCATCCTTGACATGAAACTTGAGGACGGAAGCGGCCTCAGCCTCGTATCAGAGCTTCGCGCCAAGCGCGCCGAATGCAAGATTATTATGCTCACCGGCTTTGGCAACATCGCCACTGCAGTTGCTGCTGTGAAGGCCGGTGCGCTGGACTATCTGCCAAAACCCGCTGATCCGGACAGTATCGCTGCGGCGTTGCGGCACTCTGGCGACGGTATGCCGGCACCCCCACAGGACCCGATGAGCGCAGACCGCGTGCGCTGGGAGCATATTCAGCGCGTTTATGAACAGTGTGGACGCAATGTATCGGAGACGGCGCGCCGCCTTCGCATGCATCGCCGAACCCTTCAGCGGATACTCAGCAAGCACGCGCCTCGCGCCTGAACGGCCCCTAAGGGCGATCAGGCGACACCGCCACCATTATCCATCAGGCGGTTGCGACCTTCATGACATTTGCCGGATTGAACCTAGCTGCCCTGCTTGCGCTTGCGGCCGCCCTCAGCTGGACTATGGCAGCACTCTTTTCGCACCGTCCGGCCACCGAACTCGGCTCTTTGCATTTCAACCGGCTGCGGATGATCGCGGCCGTGGTCATCATGGCCGTAATGTTGCTGGCAACAGGCCGTCCGATGGCAATCGGCGGCGAATTCTGGCCCTATATTATTCTGTCCTCCCTGACCGGAATCGTGTTTGGCGATTTTTTGCTCTTTGCGGCAATGCGAAGGGTCGGGCCACGCCGGACCAATGTGTTGTTTGCCACCAATGCCCTGTTTGCGGCGGTGCTTGGCTGGGTTTTTCTCGGCGAATCGCTTGGCGGCCAGACTTTTCTGGCCATCCTCTTCGGCTTCTGCGGCGTTGTGCTTGCGGTGATCTACGGGAAGAGGCGGGATCTCATGCATCAATGGGAGATGGTAACCCCGCCATTGTGGATCGGTGTGATTCTCGGGCTGTCGGCTGCTGTCTGTCAGGCCCTTGGTGTGATCTTCATACGTCCCGCAATGGCCGCCGGTGTCGATCCTGTTGCCGCCACGCTGGCGCGCGCGGCCGTCGGGGCTGTCATCTTCTGGATGACATGGCCGTTTGACAAGCGCCGGCGTGACAAGCCGCTGATCCCGGAGCGGAGCCTTCTGCTGCTGATTGCCTTGAACGGCCTGTTCGGCCTTGGTGTTGGTGCTGCCTTTCTGCTGGCGGCGCTGGAAACCGGAAATGTGGCCACCGTGACCATCCTGGCGTCGACCACGCCAGTTCTGATCCTGCCCTTCATTTGGATCAAGACGCGGATGATGCCCGCGCCGGGTGCCTGGGCCGGCGCCTGTCTTGTGGTTGTCTGCACAGTGCTGCTTGTCACTTGATACCCAGTCCTGTTTCTGGTCCTGATTTCCCGGACGACAGAATTGCTGGATTGCGTCTTTACCTGCCTGCTTCATTGCTCATAGTATTACGCCGCGCTGCGCCGCGTGCGCGCGCGGGAAGAAACATGCGGGGATTCGATATGTCGATGAACAAAATCTATCCAGTCCTGTTGGTCTCGGCGGGCCTGCTGCTTGGCGGTTGCACGTCTATCAAGCAGCATTTGAGCCCGGCGGAAACCGGCACCGCAGATGCGGGTCAGGTTGAAGCTGTAGCTCCGGAAGCTGAAGGGGCTGTTGCCTCCGAAGTGGTCGTCGCGGCACCGATTCTCGTCTATGAGTGGGATACAGAATTTTCGGCATTCCTTTCACCACCGATCGAGGTGCGCCGGCAGGCCAAGGCGGATTGTGTGTCCGAGGGCTATGAGGTGGCAGTTGTCGAGACACTGCTGCTCAACGGCAATGTGGCGACGGCTCATTTCATCTGTCGCGGTGACTTCGAATAGCTTTCACCACGTCTGGAATACCGCGTGCTCTGGAATGGCTCGCGCGCAATCCGGACTCAAACCGTTACATCCTGAGCGAGTGATATGAAGCAACGTCAACTTGGCAAGAACGGTCCCATGATCTCGGCCATCGGGATTGGCGCCATGTCTTTCAGCAACTTTTACGGCACCACCGACGAGGCGCAGTCGCACGCCATTCTGGCCACTGCGCTGGATGAAGGTGTCACTCATATCGACACGGCCAATGCCTATGGGCCACACACATCCGAGAGCGTGATCGGCACGTTCCTTGCCAAGCAGGGCAAATCAAAGAACGAGATATTCAGCATTGCGACCAAGGCCGCCATCACCAAAGATCCGGAAACGGGCGCCAGAGCTTTCAATAACAGCGCCGAACATCTGGAGTCGGAACTGGACGGTTCGCTTGCCAGGCTTGGTGTCGATTATGTCGATCTGTTCTATGTGCATCGGCGCGACCCCTCGATCCCGATCGAAGAGGTAACCGAAACACTCGTCGGGCTGATCAAGAAAGGCAAAATCCGCAGTTTCGGCTATTCCGAGATCGCGCCGACTTCGCTACGCCGGGCAAATGCCATTCATCACGTGGCCGCCGTGCAGTCCGAATATTCGCTTGCCGTCCGTTTTCCCGAACTGGGCCTTGTCCAGTCGACGGCCGAACTCGGCACGGCCCTTGTTGCCTTTTCCCCGGTCGGAAGATCCCTGCTGACCGACCGGCCATGTTCACCTGAAAAGGCGGAAACATTGCCGTTCCTGAAGATCAATCCACGCTTTCAGGAGCCAAATCTGACGGCCAATATCGAGGCGACCCGGAAATTCCGCGAACTGGCTGCCGATATGGGAACAAGTGCTGCTGCATTGTCGATTGCATGGCTTGTGCATCGTGACGACCATATCGTTCCGATCCCGGGAACACGTTCGCCCGACCATCTTCGTGAGCATTGTGCTGGGGCGAGGCTCGATCTCGACGCGGCGGCGATCGCTGCCATCGAAGACGTCCTGCCGCTTGGCTGGGCGCATGGCGACCGCTATTCCCAGGCCCAGTGGATTGGTCCCGAAAAATACTGCTAGGCTTTCCATGAATGACAAGACCACGATCACTGCTGCCCAGGATGCCGCTTTTGGCTGGCCAGTGCCGGGCTGGCGCGGCGCGACACCGCCGGATCCGCGCGTCATCGACGGGCGCTATTGCCGGATTGAGCCGCTCATTATGGGGCATGCCTCGCAGCTTCATGAGGCCTTTCATGCTGATGGCGGTACGGTGAATTGGCATTATCTTCCCTATGGGCCGTTCGAGACTCTCGCCGATTTCGAGGCGTTCCTCGAGGGCACCTGTCTTGGCAGCGACCCGCTGTTCTACACCATTTTCGATGCGGCATCGGGCCGGGCGGTCGGGATGGCAAGCTATCTCAGGATTGACCCGCAACCCGGCGTGATCGAGGTTGGCCACATCAATTATGCGCCGGCGCTTCAACGAAGCCCGGCGGCCACTGAAGTGATGTACCTGATGATGCGGCAGGCATTCGACGGCTGGGGCTATCGCCGGTATGAGTGGAAATGCAACAATCTGAACGAGCGCTCAAAACGTGCCGCGGTCCGGCTTGGATTTACCTTTGAAGGTGTGTTCCGTCAGGCCGCCATCTCGAAGGGGCGTAATCGTGACACGGCCTGGTTCTCGATCCTCGACGGGGAATGGCCGGTTGTGCGCGCCGCCTTCGAACAATGGCTCGACCCGGCCAATTTCGATGCTTCGGGACAGCAGTATACCGGCCTTGCCGACATCCGCAGCAGCTTGCCGGAGACCGGATGACGTCACCGCCCATCAATCAACAGATGCGGCTAGTGGAGTGGATTCTGCTGCTGACATTGTCGCTTGTCTGGGCCGGTTCATTTCTTTTCAACGGCGTCGCTGTCCGTGAACTTCCAGTGTTCACCATTGTTTTTGGACGGGTTGCAATTGCCGCGCTGATCCTGCTGCTGGTCCTGCGATGGCTTGGCGAGAGCCTGCCCCGTGATCTGGCCGTTTGGAAAGCGTTCCTTGTGATGGGGTTCCTGAACAATGTGCTGCCCTTTGGCCTGATTGTCTGGGGACAGGGGCATATCTCATCTGGTCAGGCCTCTATCCTGAATGCTGTGACCCCGATTTTTACCGTGATCATGGCGCATCTTCTGACAAGGGACGAGAAGATGACATCCGGCAGGATCGCCGGAATTCTCGTTGGATTTGCTGGTGTGGCGGTGATGATGGGAGCCGAGATCAGGGCTGGATCCGGCATGACGCTGGCGGCGCAGTGCGCTCTTCTCGGTGCCACCATATGCTATGCCGTTGCGGTGGTGTTCGGCAGGCGGTTCCGCAGCCTTGGTGTATCCCCGATGATGACGGCGACCGGTCAGGTGACAATGGCCAGCCTGATCCTGCTGCCAGTCTGGTTGCTGATCGACCGGCCCTGGTCCCTGCCGATACCGAGCCCTGCCGCCATCATGGCGGTGCTGGCCATTGCCAGCCTGTCGACGGCCTTTGCCTACGCGCTGTATTTTCGGGTGCTGTCGACGGCTGGTGCCACGAACGCCTCACTGGTGACGATGCTGATACCGCCCGGCGCCATCATTATGGGCATTCTCGTTCTCGATGAAACCGTGCTGCCGCGCCATCTGGTCGGGCTGGCGCTGATCATCGCCGGCCTGCTGGTCACCGACGGGCGGATCAGGCTGCCGCGCCGTCGCTAGGCACCAGCTGGGTCAATCGGCATTTTTGGCCCGCCGGTAGCGGTCTCGAACACCTGTGCTGCTGCCAGAAGGGCCGCCTCGCCGCGAGGCTTGCCGATCAGCTGGATGCCGATGGGAAGGCCGCGCGGTCCTGGTCCGACCGGCACCGAAATAGAGGGAAGTCCTGCCGTTGTCGCCAGAAAGGCGAAACGCAGCCAGTCCATATAGCCTGTCAGTTCCTTGCCACCGACGACGCGGACCCATTCCTCGGTCTGCGGATGCGGCATGCAGCCGACAACCGGGCAGGCCAGCACATCGTAGCTGGCGAAGAATTCGACCATATTGTTGAAGATCACCGTGCGGTTCAGATGCGCGTCGGCCACATCGTCCACACTCATCGACCTGCCATACGCCATATTGTCGATCAGTGTCTGCTTGAAATGCCGCTTCACCTCTTCCGGCATGTTGCGCGCGGTAATCGCCATATCCATGCCGCGAAGCGTGAAATAGGTGCGTTCCAGATTGGCGAGTTCGGGACAGGCTTCCTCGACAGTCGCGCCGGTGCCCTCGACCAGCCCCAGCACCATTTTCAGGTGGTCCAGAACCTCGATATCGACCTGCGCCATGCCGTTGAAGTCTGCCGAGAAGCCGACCCGGATCTTTGGCGTGGCGGCGATCACCGCATCCTGGAAGCTCCCGCCCTCCGGCCCCGGGAACGAGATCGGGATCGAAGGTGTGTGGCCTGCCATGCAATCGAGGAACAGGGCGCAATCCCGAACCGAGCGAGCCATCGGGCCTTGTGTTCCTTCGGTCATGAAGCCCGCCGGGCTGGCGCTGGCGGCGCGTCCCGGGCTGGGCCGCATGCCGACAATGCCGCAATAGGCCGCTGGCGTTCGCAGGCTGCCGCCATGGTCAGACCCGTGGCTCAGCCACACCTCGCCGGTGGCAAGTCCCGCCGCCGCGCCGCCGGAAGAGCCGCCCGGGTTCAGCACCGTGTCCCAAGGATTCAGTGTCGCGCCGAAAACGGTGTTGAAGGTGTTGGCGCCGGCGCCCATTTCCGGGGTGTTTGTCTTGCCTGCCACGATGCCGCCACGCGCCTCGATGCGGGCCACCAGCGGATCGCTCTTGTCCGGCACAAAATCGGCAAAGGCCCTGGTGCCGAAGGTGGTGCGAACACCGGCAACCGGGTTCAGGTCCTTGATGCCGAGCGGCAGTCCAGCCAGCCAGCCTGGATGTGCCGTATCGCCCTCAAGATTCTCCGCTGCCGCATAGGCGCGCTCCGGACAGGTTGTCGGCATCGCGTTGATGGTGGGTTCAACAGCCTCGATTCGCGTAAAGGCAGCGTCGAGACAGTCACGTGGGCTGACCTCGCCTTTCTTCAGAAGCGCGACAAGTTCATGTGCCTGCAGTCGGCACAGGTCCGGCCCGGTGAATTCTGGTCCGGTGAATTCTGGCCCGGTGAATTCCGGCAAGTCGGGTGGCTGTGTGGTCATGATGTGATGGCCCATACTGTCATTTGAATACTGTCATGCGAAAGGGTCGATGCCCGAAGGCGTGATGTGATGCTGGCATGCCGGCAGCGGCTTGTCGAGGTGGCCAGGGTCAGGGGGCTTCGGGCTCACGCCATGCTTTACATGACAGGCCAGATACGGGAACAATATGGTGTATCTGGTCGCGATGCGTTCAGGGCGCCGGTTTGAACAAACGGGGTGTGGTTATGAAGCTTGTCATGAATATGGTCCGCAAGCCGTTCAAGGCTGGTGAACTGATTTTCGATTTTGGTGACAGAAGTGACGATCTCTACCTGATCCATTCTGGTGCTGTGGAAATCGTCTCGCGCGAGGGTCTGGTGCTGGC